>DASWHY010000614.1:0-2839 GCA_036397955.1 Thermoanaerobaculia bacterium
CGGTCTCGAAGGCGGCGGCGTAGACGATCGGCTTGAAGGCGCTGCCGGCCTGCCGCTCGGCGCGGCCGGCGCGGTCGAACTGGCTGGCGCCGTACTGCCGGCCGCCGACGTAGGCGAGGATGCCGCCGGTGCGCGGGTCGATCGAAACCAGCGCCGCCTGCAGCGGCCCCTTCGCCTTGCTCCGCCGCTCGTAGGCCTTCTCGACCGCCGCCAGCCCCTCTTCGACCGCCTCCTGCGCCGCGCGCTGGTCGCTCCAGCCGAGGGTCGAGAAGAGCGTGAAGCCGGCGTCCTCCAGCGCCTCGACGCCGTAGCGGCGCGCCGCCTCGCTGGCCATGGCGTCGGCGAAGTAGGGGGCGCGGCGGCGGAAGACCGGCGAGGGATCGACGGCCAGCGGCTCGGCGAGCGCCCGCTCGATGCGCGCGCCGTCCACCCGGCCGAGCGCCGCCAAGCGGTGCAGCACCCAGTCGCGCCGCCCTTTGGCGCGCTCGGGGTGGTGGAACGGCGAGTAAGGGGCGGGGGCGCGGATGACACCGGCGAGCGTCGCCGCCTCGTGCAGCGCGAGCTGCGAGGCGTCCTTGCCGAAGAAGGCACGCGAGGCGGCGCCGACGCCGATCAGGTTGACGCCGCCGGCCGAGCCCAGGTAGATCTCGTTCAAGTACGCCTCGAGGATCGCCCGCTTGCCGTAGCGCAGCTCGAGGAGCAGCGCCAGCACCAGCTCCTGCCCCTTGCGCACGAAGGTCCGCTCCTGGGTCAGGTAGAGGTTCTTGACCAGCTGCTGCGTCAGCGTGCTGCCGCCCTGCCGCACCTCGCCGCCGCGGTAGTTCACCCAGGCGGCGCGCGCGATGCCGGAGAGCGAGACGCCGGGGTGGCGGAAGAAGCTGTCGTCCTCGGCCGCCAGGACCGCCTCGATCAGGTCCTCGGGGACGCCGTCCACCACCACCGGCCGCCGCTCCTTGTGGTCGGCGCCGTAGTAGGTGTGGAGGAGCGGCGGCTCGAGCCAGGCGGCCTCGACCGCCGCTCCGTCCTTGGCCACCTTGGTCACGCGGCTGCCGCGGAACTCGACCTCCAGGAGGCCGCCGCCGGGCGTCCCTTCCGGCGTCACGAACTCGCGCAGGTGGAGGGCCAAGCCGTTGCGGAAGGGGCGGTAGCGGCCGCCGAGGAGCGGCTCGGTGGTGTCGTCCTTCTGGTAGCCGTCGGCGGCGAGCTCGCGGATCAGCCGGTCGCGCGACAGCGCCCGCCCCTCGTAGAGGCGCACCGGCGCGGCGTAGAGGCGGGAGGGCTGGAGGTAGGTGAGGTCGTCGAACTGGCCGGAGAGGCGCCAGAACGGCCAGAGGACGAAGCCCGCGAGCAGCGCAAAGCCGGCCAGGACGAGGAGCAGCCGGCGGGCGCGCCGGCGCCGGTCCTCCGGGGCCGGACGGCCTGCGTACTGCGGTTTGCGGGTCATCGGCGGCAGCTTACGCCCAACCGCCGGCCGTCCGTTTCAGGCGGCCGGCGGTCGGTGCGCGCCGGGGAAGTGCAAGCGGCGCACCACGGGCGAGGGGCCTTCGCGCCTCTAGGGAACGATGTACCCCTCGAAGATCGCGTCCCAGGTCAGGTTCGGGTTCCCCGCCGGCGCGGCCGAGTTGAACGAGAAGGCATAGACCTGCGTGTCGATCTGGACGTTCGGCACGTCGAAGACCGAAAGCCATCCCGCCAGGGCGCCGGTGATCTGGCTGTTCTCGATCACGTTGACGACGTGGTCGAGCCGGAGCGTGGTGTCCTGGACGACGGTGCCGTCCTCGTCGTACTGCCGAAAAGTGTAGGCGGAGGCGCAAGGGTCCGAGTCGCAGAAGACCGAGGGGCCCTCCGTGAGGCCGGGCCTCCAGGTGAAGATCACCGCCCGGCTGCTGCCGCTCAGCGGCGTCGAGCGGAAGATCCGCAGATGGAAGCGGTCGATGTCGCTGTCGTCCGAGGCCGTCGTGCAGCCGGTGGTTCCGCCCGGGTTCGTCGAAAGCTGCTGCGCGCAGAAGCGCGCGGTCGAGTCGATCTCCTCCCGATCGCCGGCGCCGTAGAAGCCCGACATGAAACTGTCGGTGGTGCCGGGAACGCTCTCCAGAGGCACCATCGCCAGCCCGTTCGCCGAGCCCTGGGAGAGGCGCGTGTAGTAGGTGAAGCCCTCGAGGGCGTTGGTGCTGCCGAACGGATAGCCGCCCTGCAGCGGGTCGAGCGCCGTCGCCGCGGTGACGACGTCGATGGTCATGAAGCCGCGGTAGAACGCGCCCACGGTGAGCTGGGTGCGGACGGCCGGCGAGGCGGTGTTGATGAGGTCGCGCATCGCCGCGCTCCAGGTGTCCAGGGCGTTGAGGGTGATGTTGCCGTTGAGACCGGTCGCGCTGCCGTCGACGTCCCAGACGTGGTAGTGGAACGTGATGGTGGCGAACAGCCAGTTGGTGACGACTAGCAAGGTGTCGTGCGGGTTGGTCGTGGAATCGATCCCGGTCTCGAAGAAGGGGACCAGCAAAGTGGCGGCGGGCACCCGGTCGGCGGCGCCGGGGATGGCCAGGGCCGGTGCGGCCAGGGTCAGGGCCAGGAGCAGGAAGCAAGCTGCACGGATCGATCGCTTCATCGAGCTCTCCTCCAGGTTGGCTTGGACGGGAGGAAGAACGCCTCCCGACGCGGGTGCGGCATACACGACGTTAGGCTGGCTCAGCCTAGCACCCGTTACAGCCAACCTGGAGGAGCGTCTCGCCTGCGGTCAGAACCTCCAGGCGACGCCGGCGGCGATGTCGCGGCCGGAGAGGTCGAGGTCGCCGAAGCCCTCGAAGTCGTCCCCCAGCTCGTCCTCGGCGCGCTGCCAGCG
>DASWHY010000615.1:0-3080 GCA_036397955.1 Thermoanaerobaculia bacterium
GACGTCCTCCTGCCCCTCCTGGCACGCGACAAGAAGGCGCGCGAGGACGGGCTCGCGTGGGTCCTGCCGGCCGCGCTCGGGAGCGGACGGATCGTCGCCGGGGTGCCGCCGGCGGAGGTCCGGGGCGCCCTCGTCGCGTTCCTCGCCGACCCCTTCGCCCCGTTGTGAAACGTTTCATCGGGAGCGATATACTGGTGGAAAGACTTACAGCGAGCCCACGCAGTGCCCCCATCCCGCCGTAGCCGATGCTGAGCGCACGCCACCTCCTCGCACGCGCCCGGCTGCGCCACGTCCTCTTCGCGGTCCTCCTGCTCGCCGGGATCCTGCCGCTGGCGGTCAGCAGTTGGCTCCTGGTGCGGCAGAACCGGCAGATCCTGCGCGACGAGCAGCGCGAGCAGCTCGTCGCCTCCGCGCTCGCCCTCTCGCGCGAGCTCGACGGTGACCTCCAGGCCCTGCGGCGGCAGCTCGCGCAGCTCGGCGGCGGCGTGCTCGCCCTGCCCGCGGGCGGCTCCGTCGCGGCGCGCCTGCGCCAGCCCTGGGTGCGGGAGGGCCTGGAGCGCTTCGTCGCCGACACGCCCGGGGTGCTCGACCTGCGCGTCCTCGACCTCGCCGGCGCCGGGCCCCGCTCGACCGCGCAGGACGGCGGTGCCGCCGCCCTCGCCGCGCTCGACGCCGCCTTCGCCGCGGCGCGCAGCGGCACGGTTCCGGTCTACCGCTTCGTCGAGCTGCCGCAGGGTCCGGCGGCCGTGCTGGCGGTGCCGGCGGTGGGAGCCGACGGCCGCCCGCGGCTGGTGGCCGAGGCGGTCTACGCCCTGCGCCCGATCCAGGGGCTCTTCGCCAGCGAGGCACGCGGCGGCGTCGAGGTCTTCCTCCTCGACCGCGACGGGCGCCTGCTCTGGTCGCAGGGCGCGGACAAGGAAGCCGAGCGGGCGCTCCTCGCCTCGGAGGTCGTGCGCTCCTTCGTCGCCATGCCGCTCAGCATGACGACGCAGTACGGCGGCGAGCGCGGCGGCCAGCGCACCGAGATGCTGGCGCAGGTCAGCCCGGTCGAGGCGAGCGGCTGGGGAGTGGTGGCGCAGAAGCCGGTCTCCGAGGCCTTCGAGCTGGTGGACCGGATGATCGGCAACGCCGCGGTCGCCGCGGTGCCGCTCGTCGCCCTGGCGCTCCTCTTCGCCTACTGGGTCGCGCGCCGGGTGGGGGAGCCGATCCAGCGCCTCGCCGACACCAGCTCGCAG
The DNA here is from genome assembly GCA_036397955.1 of Thermoanaerobaculia bacterium. GTDB lineage: Bacteria > Acidobacteriota > Thermoanaerobaculia > Multivoradales > UBA5704 > DASUNQ01. Next base: position 1,236 of record DASWHY010000615.1, read on the forward strand.
ATCGCCGCCGGCAGCTTCGGCGGCCGGGTCGAGAGCCACGGGCTGGCCTTCGAGCTCTCCGACCTCGCCGCCAACTTCAACCGCATGAGCGGCCAGGTCGCGAGCCAGGTGCAGCAGCTCCGCGACGCGGCGCAGGCCAACCGCGAGCTGTTCATCGGCTCGCTGCGCGCCTTCGCCGCGGCGATCGACGCCAAGGACCCTTACACGCGCGGCCACTCCGAGCGCGTGGCGACGCTGGCGCGCACCATCGGCCGCCACCTCGGCCTCGCCGAGGACTTGCAGCACAAGGTGTGGATCGGCGCCCTCCTGCACGACGTCGGCAAGATCGGCGTCGAGGACCGCATCCTGACCAAGGCCGGCGTGCTGAGCCCCGACGAGTACGAGCAGATGAAGCTGCACACGCTCAAGGGGGCGGAGATCCTCTCGCCCATCGAGCAGCTCCGCGAGGTGATCCCGGCGGTGCGCTGGCACCACGAGGCATGGAACGGGCGCGGCTACCCGGACGGTCTCAAGGGGGAGCAGATCCCGCTCATCGCGCGCGTCGTGGCGGTGGCCGACTGCTTCGACGCGATCACCACCAACCGCCCCTACCAGCAGGCCTACAGCCTGAAGTTCGCGGTCGAAACGATCACCAAGCTCACCGGCAGCCGCTTCGACGCCAAGGTGGTGACCGCCTTCCTGCGCGCCTTCGAGGCCGGCGAGGTGCGGATGGCGGCGCCGCGCCCGGCCGCCGCGCCGCAGCCCCTCCAGGCCAAGGCGAGCTAAACTCCCCGCCCGGCCCGCGATCACCGCCGCGATGCCCTTCAGCGCCGTCCTCGACAACCTGCTCGCCCGCAACGACCGCGCCGCCGGCGCGCTCTTCCTCGACGCCGGCGGCGAGACCGTCGGCTACGCCTGCGCCGCCATCACTCCCTACGAGCTGCGGGTGCTCGGTGCCTACCTCGGCATCTACCTGCGCCAGCTCGACCGGCTCTTCGCCGGTTACGAGCTCGGGGAGCCGCGCCTGATCCACATCGCGCAGCAGGCGGCGCACATCTACGCTCTCCCACTGCCCGAGGGCTACTGCGTCGCCCTCGTACAGCACCAGCCCGGCCTCGTCGCCCAAGCCCGCGCCAGCCTCCTCGACGCCGCCGAGCAGCTCCGCAGCGAGATCCTCTAGGGCCTCGACGAGGTCGTCGAAGCGGCTCGACGGTCCGGTCGAAATCGGGCCCGCCGCGGCCGCGGCATCGAAGGCTGTTGATCGATCTAAGTTTCGTCTTCCCAACGGATTGCGCCGAAAGTCACGGCACCGTTAGGGCGCTGGCACCGCCGTTGCCCTACGCCCCCTCCGAACGACTCGTCGAAAGGGGGACAGGAGATGACTCGGAACCAGAACCGAACCCGGCCGCTCGCCGCCGCGCTGGCGCTCGTGGCGGCCCTCGCCGCGGCGCCGGCCTTCGCCCACCAGTGCGTGGACGTCGACCTGCTGCGCGCGCCCGACGCCGCCCGGCCCGGCGGGGTGATCCTCGTCGAAGGCAGCGTCACCAACTGCGGCGAGCCGGCCCGCGGCTTCCTCATCACCTGGTGGCTGGTCGGCGACCACGGCGACCGCCACCTCCTGCGCCGCGCCGTCTCGCAGGTGCGGCCGGACCAGACGCTCACCGGCACCGTGCGGCTGATGATCCCGGTCCGCATCCGCCCGGGGGTCTACGACCTGGTGATGCTCGGCGAGGCGCCGAGCGGCTTCACCGACTCCGACGCGCAGCGCATCGCGATCCGGCACCCGACACGGGGACCGACGCGCTAGCCGAGCCTGCCGCGCCGGCGCCCGGCGGCCCGTGACGTTGGACGGGCCGTGCAGCGGGT
>DASWHY010000616.1:0-3571 GCA_036397955.1 Thermoanaerobaculia bacterium
GCCAGGTACTCCGCGACGCTCATTCGCGGGTGCGGCTCGGCGCTCATGGCGAGACCATACTCTCGAAGCGCCTGCCAAGGAAGCTGCCGCCGTCCTGTACAATGCGCCGCATCCCGACAGGGTGCTGATGGACCTCGACCGCCTGCTCAAGCTGATGACGGACAAGGGGGCGTCCGACCTCCACCTCAAGCCCACCCGTCCGCCTCTCTTGCGCATCAACGGGCGGCTCATGGCGGTGGAGTCGCCGCCGCTCGACCCCGACCAGCTCCGCGAGATGATCCTCAAGGTGCTCGAGCCCTGGCAGCAGGCGCGGCTCGACGAGCGGATGGCGGTCGACATCGGCTACGGCGTCAAGGGGCTGGCCCGCTTCCGCGCCAACATCTACCGCCAGCGCGGCACCCTGGCCGCCTCCTTCCGCCGCATCCCCTACAACATCAAGGACGTCGACCAGCTCGAGCTGCCGCCGACGCTGCTCGACTTCTGCGACCTGCCGATGGGCATGGTGCTGATCACCGGCCCCACCGGCAGCGGCAAGTCGACCACCCTCGCCGCCCTGATCAGCCACATCGCGCAGCGGCGGCCGGTCCACGTCGTCACCATCGAGGACCCGATGGAGTTCCTCTTCACCGACGACGTGGCGTCCATCTCGCAGCGCGAGGTGGGCACCGACACGATCAGCTTCGCCGAGGCGCTGCGCAACGCCCTGCGCCAGGACCCGGACGTGATTATGGTCGGCGAGATGCGCGACCCCGAGACCGTCTCGACGGTGATCACCGCCGCCGAGACCGGGCACCTGGTGTTCTCGACCCTGCACACCAACACCGCGACGCAGACCGTCGACCGCATCCTCGACGCCTTCCCCGCCGACCAGCAGGCGCAGGTGCGCACCCAGCTCGCGCAGGTGCTCAAGGGGGTGGTCTCGATGAAGCTGGTCGAGCGCCAGGACGGCAAGGGCCTGGTGGCGGCGCTCGAGATCATGAAGGCCTCGCCCAAGCTCTCGGCGATGATCGAGAAGGGGGAGACCAGCCAGCTCCACGAGGAGGTCGAGTCCTCGGTCGGCTACTACCGCATGCAGTCGATGAACCAGTCGCTGCTGGCGCTTTTGGTGCACGGCACGATCTCCTACGCCGAGGCGATGCGCCAGTCGGGCGATCCCGAGGACCTGTCGCTCAAGCTGCGCAAGATGTTCCCGATCATCGAGGAGCGAGGTGGAGACATGAGCCCCACGACGTCCGACTTTTCCCAGATCGTCGAGCTGCAGCAGTTCCGCCGCCTCTACGAGGAGCAGGAGGAGAAGACGCGCATCCGGCTCGCCGAGAAGGACGAGCAGATCGCCGAGCTGCACGCCGCCATTCAGGGGCGCGACGGGCAGATCGAGGAGATGAAGCAGCGGCTGCAGGAGATCACGCAGGACCGCGAGCGCGTGCGCGCCGACTACGGGCGCCTGCGCCAGGAGGCGCAGGAGAAGATCGACAAGCTGATGGCGCGGATCAAGGAGCTCAACCAGCAGCAGCAGCGGGGTGAAGAGGGGAAGAAGTCCGGGATCTTCTCGCGCTGACCGCCGGCTAGCCGCCCTCCCCGCGCAGCGACTCGACCAGCCGCACCGCCTCCTCCCGCCCGCTGACCGTCCCCTCCACCTGCGCCTCCCGCACCGCCGCCAGCGCCCGCCCCACGGCCGGCCCCGGCGGCACGCCGAGGAGGGCCCGCACCTCCTCGCCGGAGAGAAGGCGCGGCGGTGCGGCGAGCTCGGCGCCGTGGCGGCGCGCCAGCTCGACGAGCGGCGGCAGCGCGCGCTCCCAGGTCGCGAGCGCGCCGGCGGCGGCGGCGCGGGCGCCGAGGAGGACGGCGGCGGTGGGCCAGGCGGCGCCGGCCGCGTGCAGGAAGCGGCGGCGGGCGCGGTCGTCCTCGGGCACAGAGAGCAGGCGGAGGAGGGCCTGCACTCTCTCGGCGAGACGGTTGGTGAGGTAGCCGGCGGTGCGGAAGCGCTCGAGCGCTGCCGGAGGATCGGGTAGGGGCGCGAAGGTGGCCGCCCAGGCCGCGGCGGCGAGATCGAGCGCGTCGGAGAGCTCCGGCGCGGCGATGAGAAACCGCTCGGCGGCGGCGGGGAGCGCCCGCAGCAGCGCAAGAGCTTGGCCGGGATCGGCCGAGCCTTCCTCCCTACCCAGCCACAGCCGCGGATAGACCTCCAACCGCGCCAGCAGCTCGACCCCCCGGTGCGCCTCGGGGTGAGCCAGGGTCAGCGCCAGCTCCTCGCGCACCCGCTCGGCGGCGACCGCGGCGAGGTCGGGCCCGCTCGCCCGTGCCAACTTGACCGTCTCCGCGTCGGCGCTGAAGCCGGGGAGCTGGACGAGGAGGCGCGGCAGGCGCAGGACGCGGAGCGGGTCGCCGGTGAAGCTCGCGGCGGTCGTGGCGCGCAGCAGGCGGCGGCCGAGGTCGTCGAGGCCGCCGAAGGGGTCGATCAGGACGCCGCCGGCCGGCGCCCAGGCGAAGGAGTTGACGGTGAAGTCGCGCCGCGCCAGGTCGGCCTCCAGCGAGGCCTCCGCGCGGTCCCAGAGGTCGAGGACCCAGCGGCGCGTCACCAGCCGGAAAGCGGCGAACTCCTTGCCGCCCAGCCGCACCAGCCGCGCCGGCAGCTCCGCGGCCAGCCGCGCCGCCACCTCCTCGCCGCCCCCCGCCACCACCGCGTCGAGGTCCTTGACCGGCAGCCCGAGCAGCCTGTCGCGCAGCACGCCGCCCACCAGGTGGCAGTCGCCGCCGGTCACCCGCACCAGCGCCCGCACCGCGCGGTGCCGGCGCAGCGCGGCCAGGCCCCCCAAGTTCATCCGGCGAGTCTAAGCCGCAGCGGTCCCGGGGTCGGGAGGTCCCTGGAGCGCCGGGCGCTCCGACCGCTCCCCTTTGCAGTCCACCGTGCGAGGCGCCGAAGTGAAGAACCTCTTGCCGGCAAGGCGCCCCTGAACCGGCACGCGCAGCGCGGTCGTCAAGGAGCGCCCGGCGCGGAAGGGAGCCTCCCGACCCCCACCGCTCTGGTAAGATTCCACATTAGCTCTATGCCGCTAACCCTCGACGAGGTAAGGAAGATCGCCTCGCTGGCGCGCCTCCGTCTGACGGCGGAGGAGGAGCGTCTCTTCGCCGGCCAGCTCGGCGCGATCGTGGACTACATCGGCCAGCTCGCGCAGTACGAGAGCGCCGAGCCGCCGCCGGCCGCCGCCCCCGCCCCCGAGGCCGACGACCTGCCGCGCCCCTCGCTGCCGCGCGAGGTCTTCCTCGCCAACGCCCCCTCCGCCCTCGACGGCCTGCTGCTGGTGCCGGGGGTCATGGGGGGCGGCGATGCCTGAGCCCTGGGAGCTGGGCGCCGAGGAGATCGCCCGGCGCGTCGCCGCGCGCGAGCTCTCCGCCGCCGAGGTCGTGGGCTCGGCCCTGGAGCGCACAGCGCGCATCGAGCCGCTGGTCGCCGCCTACCTCGCGGTCTACGAGGAGGAGGCGCGCGCGGCGGCCGCGGAGCTCGACCGCCGCCTCGCCGCCGGCGAGCCGGCCGGGCGCCTCGCCGGCGTCCCCATCGCCCTCAAGGACA
>DASWHY010000617.1:0-3523 GCA_036397955.1 Thermoanaerobaculia bacterium
GTCCTTCTGCATCCCCTGGCTGAGCGAGACGCTCGGCCGGCCGGTGGTGGCGGTGACCGTCGACACCGGCGGTCTGGACGCGGAGGCGGCCGCGGCCCTCGCCGCCCGCGCCCGCGCCCTCGGCGCCGCCGACCATCAACTGATCGACGCCCGCGACGCGTTCTTCGACCGCGTCCTCCGCTTCCTGATCATGGGCAACGTCCGGCGCGGGCAGGCTTACCCGCTCTGCGTCGGCGCCGAGCGCGTGGTGCAGGCGCAAGAGGTGGCGCGCGCGGCGGCGCGGCTGGGGAGCCGCACGGTGGCCCACGGCTGCACGGCGGCGGGGAACGACCAGGTGCGGTTCGAGGTGGCGCTGCGCACGCTCGACCCGGGGCTGGAGGTGCTGGCGCCGGTGCGCGACCAGCCGCGCCCGCGCGCCGAGCAGGTGGCCTACCTCGAAGCCCGCGGCCTGCCCGTGCCGCCGTTCGGCGCCGCCTACTCGATCAACCGCGGCCTCTGGGGGGTGACGATCGGCGGGCGCGAGACCCTCGACTCCGTCGAGCCGCTTCCCGAATCGGCATGGGTATTGACGCGCGGCGCCTTCGACGCGCCGCCGCCCCCGGCACGCCACCTGCTCGCCTTCGAGCGCGGGGTCCCCGCGGCGCTCGACGGCGAGCCGCTCGCGCCGGTGGCGCTGCTCGAGTGCCTGGAGGCGCTGGCGGCGCCACACGGCATCGGCCGGGGCATCCATCTCGGCGAGACGATCCTCGGCATCAAGGGGCGGGTCGCCTTCGAGGCGCCGGCGGCGGAGGTCGTGCTCACCGCCCACCGCGAGCTCGAGAAGCTCACCCTCACCGGCCGCCAGCTCCGCGTCAAGGAGACGGTGGCCGCGGTCTACGGCGACCTGGTGCACGAGGGGCAGCACCTCGACCCCGTCTGCCGCGACATCGAAGCGCTCCTCCTCCGCTCGCAGGAACGGGTCACCGGCGAAGTAAGGCTCCTCTTCCGCGCCGGGCAGGTCGTCGTCGCAGGCGTGAGCTCGCCCTTCTCGCTCCTCTCGGCGTCGCGCGGCGTCTACGGCGAGGCCGCCGGCGAGTGGACCGCCGCCGACGCCCGCGGCTTCTCGCGCATCGCCGCCCTGCCCGGAATGCTTCACGCCAGGACGGGCGCCGCCGAGACCGCCGCGCCGGAAGAGCGTGCCGCCGTCGTCGAGGGCACCTGAGATGCGCACCGTGCACCTCGACAAAATTTCCTCGGTCACCCGCGCCTGCGCGCTGCCGCACGAGGTGAAGCTGGGCGACGAGATCCCGTGCCGCGAGGGAACGGTCGTCGCGGTGCGGGTGCGCAACGACAAGAGCACCTACGACCAGCTCGAGCTGCCGAGCGGGCGCCTCGCCAAAGTGCAGCGCGGCGACATCCTGGCCGGCGCCCTCGGCCACCGGCATGCCCTCTTCGGCTACGCCGGCCACCTGCCCGAGCGGCTGGCGCCGGGCGACGTCATCCACCTGCTCAACATGGGCGGCGTGCTGGGGATCTGCGACGCCGCGAGCCCGGAGATCGGCCCGCCGTTCGAGTGCGAGGTGCTGGGGGCGGTGCTCGCCTTCCCCTTCCTGGGGGAGCGGATCGGCGTCGCGGCGACGATCGCCGGCAAGCCGCTGGCGCCGCCGCCACAGCTCCTCGACCCGCCGCCGGTCGTGGCGCTGGTCGGCTCGTGCATGAACTGCGGCAAGACCGCCGCCGCTTGCGCCCTGGTCCACGAGCTGGCGCGCGGCGGTCTCGTCGTCGATGCGCTCAAGGCCACCGGCGTCTCGCTGCGCCGCGACCTGCTGGCGCTGGAGGACGCCGGCGCGCGGCGCACGACTTACTTCACCGACCTCGGCGTCGTCGCCACCACCGACGACAACGCGGCGGCCGTCGCCCGCGGCCTCCTGGCTCGCCTCGCCGCCGGCCGCCCCGACCTCGTCGTCGCCGAGCTGGGGGATGGTCTCCTCGGCGCTTACGGCGTGGCGGCGATCCTCGACGACGCGGGGCTGCGCGCCGCCTTCAGCGCGGTGGTGCTCGCCGCCAACGATCCGGTCGCGGCGTGGGGGGGCGTGCGGCTGCTGCGCGACCGCTTCGGCATCGAGCCGCTGGCCGTGACCGGCCCGGCCACCGACAACCTGGCGGGGACGCGGGTCATCGAGCGCGAGCTGCGGGTGCCAGCGATCAACGCGCGGAGCGACGGCGAGCGCCTGGCCGCCTTGGTGCGGGAGCGGCTCGCGCAGGAGGTGCTGCGATGAGCGGCGACGCGACGGTCCCGGCGGTCGTCCTCGGCGGCTCGGGGTACGTCGCCGGCGAGCTCCTGCGCCTCCTGGCCGGCCACCCGCACCTGCGGCTCGCCGCCGCGGTGTCGGAGAGCCAGGCCGGGGAGCCGCTCGAAGGCGCCTTCCCGCACCTCGCCGGCGCCTTTCCCGGCGCGACGTTCGCGCGGCGCGAGGAGCTGCCGGCCCTCTTCGCCCGCCACCGCGGCGCGCCGCTGGCGCTCTTCTGCGCCGCGCCGCACGGCGCCGCGGCGGCGCTTCTCGACGGCGTGCTGGCGGCCGCCGCGGCGGCGGGGACGGAAGCGCGGGCCGTGGATCTCTCGGCCGATTTTCGCTTCGCCGGCGCCGACGAGTACGCCGAGATCTACGGCCAGCCGCACGGCGCGCCGGCCCTCCTCGGCGCCTTCCGCTGTGCGCTCCCCGAGCACCTGGACGGCGGCTGGGACGGCCACATCGGCCACCCCGGGTGCTTCACCACCGCCGTGCTCCTCGCCGCCGTGCCGCTGCTGCGGCTGGGGCTCGTCGAGCCGCGGTTCTCGGTCGTCGCCGTCACCGGCTCGACCGGAGCCGGCCGCACGCCGTCGGCGTCCACGCATCATCCGGCGCGGCGGAGCAACCTCTTCGCCTACAAGCCGCTCGCCCACCGCCACGCGCCGGAGATGCGCGCCCTCGCCGCTGCCGCCTCCGGGATCGAACCGGAGATCCACTTCGTGCCGCAGGCGGGGCCGTTCGCGCGCGGCATCTACGCCACGCTGCAGGCGCGGCTGCTGCGGCCGGTCTCCGCCGCCGAGGTGACCGCGGCGCTCGCGGACTTCTACGCCGGCGCGCCGTTCATCGACGTCGGCGCCGAGCCGCCGCGCCTTCAGGACGTCGTCGGCACCAACCGCTGCCGGCTCGCCGCCGCCGTCGACGGCGACCACCTCGCCGTCTTCGCCGCGCTCGACAACCTGGTCAAGGGAGCCGCCGGCGGCGGCGTGCAGTGGATGAACCGCCTCCTCGGCTTCCCCGAGACCGCGGGACTGACGCAGCCGGGGCCGGGGTGGATCTAATGACGCTAGGCGGAGAGAGTCTTCCCTCCCCCGCGCAGCGGGGGAGGGCCAGGGAGGGGGTATCGAAATCAATGCTTTGGAGAGCAGGGTGAACGAAGTGAGCCCGGAATCGCAGGCAGCGCGGAAGCCCGTAGCCGCTTCTCTTTTGGAACAGTCCGTCCTCCTCCCGGTCTATCCCCACGCGCCCTTCGAACC
>DASWHY010000618.1:0-9410 GCA_036397955.1 Thermoanaerobaculia bacterium
AGCGTCTCGTAGCCGTGCGGCATGCCGGCGATGAACTCGTCGGCGTAGGCCGCCGCGGCGGCCTCGCGCACGCGCTCGAACGGCAGGTCGGATCGCCCGTAGGCGATGTTGTTGCGCACGGTGTCGTTGAACAGCACCGTCTCCTGCGTCACCAGGCCGATCAGCGCCCGCAGGCTGCGCAGCTTCAGGTCGCGGATGTCGATGCCGTCGATCGTCACCCGCCCCTCGTCCGGGTCGAAGAAGCGCGGCAGGAGGTTGACGAGAGTCGTTTTCCCCGCCCCCGAGTGGCCGACCAGGGCGACGATCTCGCCGGCGCGGATCGGCAGCTCGACGCGTTGCAGGACCGGCGTCTGCTCATAGCCGAAGGAGACCCCCTCGTAGCGCACCCCTTCGCGCACCGTGTCGAGGGTGCGCGCGCCGGGGCGCTCGGCGACCTCGTTGGGGATCGCCAGCAGGCGCGAGACGCGCTCGCCGGCGGCGGTGGCCTCCTGGAGGATCAGGTTCACCTTGTTCAGCTTGCGGATCGGGTCGTACATCATCAGCATGGTGGTCAGGAACTTGATCAGCTCCGGGGCGGTGAGGCTGCCGGCGCGGATGCTCTGCCCCGCCCAGATCAGCAGCGCCGCCGCCCCCAGCACCGCCAGCGACTCCACCACCGGCCCCGAGGCGTGCGACAGCATCTGCGCCCAGAGGTTGGCGCGCAGGTGGCGGCGGGTGGCGTGGCCGAAGCGCACCGCCTCGAACTCCTCCATGCCGAAGGCCTTGACCACGCGGTAGCCGCGCACCCCTTCGGTGAGCAGGCTCGCCAGGTCGGCCATCCGCTCCTGGCTGCGGTGGGTAGTGCGGCGCAGGCCGCGGCCGAAGCGGACGATCGGCACCAGCAGCACCGGCGCCGCCACCAGGGCGAAAAGGGCGAGCCGGAAATGCGTCGAGAGCAACAGCCCGAGGAGGAAGACCAGGGTGATCGACTGCTGGAAGAGGTCGAGCAGGCGGTTGGAGACCGCGTTCTGCATCACCGCCACGTCGTTGATCACCCGCGCCACCAGCTCCCCCGAAGGGTGCGCGGCGTGGAAGCGGCTCGACTGGTCGAGGATGCGGCGGTAGAGGTCGTTGCGGATGTCGGTGGTGATCCCCAGGCCGATGTGCTGGAAGGCGTAGCCGGAGAGGAAGTCGGCGAGGCTGCGCAGCAGGAAGATGGCGACCAGGAGCAGCGGCACGAACCAGACCACCTCGTCGCCGTCGATCCCCAGCCGCCGCTTGAGCGAGGCGTAGGTGTCGTCGATCTGTTCGGCGAAGTCGAAGCGTTTGCGCAGGTCGGCCAGCAGATCGGCCGGCGGCGCCGCGGCCGGCTTCGCGGCAGGCTCGGCGGCCGGCGCGGCGCCCACCGCCGGCGCGGGCTGCGCGCCCCCGCCGAAGAGCGACGGCGCCTGGTCGCCGGCGAGCAGCACCTCGCCGAAGACCGGCTCGATCAGCGCCACCAGGCCCGCGGTGGCGACGGCGAAGACGAGGATCGAGACCGCGGCGAGGAGCGCCCAGCCGGTGTAGCGGCCGAGGTAGCGGAGGAAGAAGGAGGTGACGCTCACGAGGCCACTTCCGGCGCCGCCGCCTCCTGCGGCCAGGTGACCGTCCCCGGCGGCGTCGGCAGGAGGCCGGCGCGCACCAGCGCCGCCGCCACCTCCTCGGCCGCCCGCTCCGTCGCCCCCCCTGCGCCGAGGCGCCCGCGCAGCTCGGCGAGCCCCTGCCGCATCGCCGCCACCGCCGCGGGGTCGCGGAGGAGCCGCGCCGCCTCGCGCGCCACCCACGCCGGCGCGGTCTGCCGCTGGATCAGCTCCGGCACCACCTTGCGCCCGAGGACCAGGTTGACCAGGCTCACCCAGGGCAGGCGCACCAGGAGGCGCCCGAGCAGGTAGGAGGCGAGCTGGAGGTGGTAGAGGACGATGAGCGGCGTGCCCAGGAGCCCCACCTCGAGCGTCGCGGTGCCGGAGGCGCAAAGCGCCAGGTGGGAGCCGGCGACCGCGGCGAAGCGGTCCTCGGCGACGATCCGCACCGGGAGGCCGGAGAGGGCGATCTCCTCCTCCAGCAGCTCGCGCGGGATCGTCGGCGCCTGGATCAGCCGCGCCTCGACGGGGAGCTCGCGCGCCAGCAGGCGCACCGCCTCCAGCATCCGCGGCAGCAGCGGCTCCACCTCGCTCGGCCGCGAGCCGGGGAGGAGGGCGATGCGGTACGGCGCCCCCGCCGGCGGCGGCCCCTCGTCCCAGGCCTGCGGCAGGCGCGGCACCTCGTCCACCAGCGGGTGGCCGACGTGCCGCACCGCCACCCCGGCGCCGCGGTAGAACTCGGTCTCGAAGGGGAAGAGCACCAGCATCTCGTCGACCCGCTCGGCGATCGTCTCCACCCGCCGCCGCCGCCAGGCCCAGACCTGCGGGCTGACGTAGTAGACGACGTGGACGCCGCGGCGCTTGAGCTCGCGCGCCAGGCGCAGGTTGAACTCGGGGAAGTCGATCAGCACCGCCGCCCGCGCCCGCCGCCGCTCGACCTCGGCGAGCAGCGCGGCGAAGACCTGCCGCGCCCGCGGCAGCACCTTGAGCGCCTCGGCGATCCCCACCACCGCCACCTCGCGGCTGTGCGCCACCGCCGCGAGGCCGGCGGCGCACATCTCGTCGCCGCCCAGGCCGAACGGGCGCAGCCCCGGCACCAGCCGGCGGAGCGCGGTGAGGAGCCGCCCGCCGTGCAGGTCGCCGGAGGCCTCCCCGGCGACCAGCAGCAAGTCGACGCCGCGCTCCACCCCGGGGCTCAGGGGATCGGGGCGGGCGGCCCCGGCGGGAAGGGATACATCAGCCAGGCCAGGGCCAGCCCGCCCCCCACCATGCCGATGAACATCTGGAGGAAGAGCTTCACCCGCGCGCCGCGCTCGCGCCGCCAGAGCAGGGCGAAGAAGAGACTGACGATCAGAGCGTAGATGACCATCAGGGCGAAGTGGCTGAGCATCGCGGCGGGGCCCTCAGTCCTTCTTGCCCAGGGCGATGTCCCAGGCGTCGAGCACCAGGAGGAGGTTCATCAGGCCGGCGGTCAGGATGAAGGCGGTGCCGTACTCGTAGCCGGGGGCGATCACCTCGCCGCTGTAGCCCGCCAGGTAGCGGAGCAGGAAATAGGGCAGCCCCATGCCCATGCAGCCCAAGGTCGCCAGGTAGGTCAGCGGCTGGCCGGGGAGCGGCCGGTAGAGGTTGCCGTGGAGCGCCAGGCCGAGGGCCAGCGAGGCCGCCACCAGGCCGAGGAAGGCGAGCGCCCGCCCCCGCCGTCCGAGGTACCAGTGCCCGGCCCCGGGCACCAGCCAGGCAACGACCGCCGCCACCCAGGGGTTGCCCACCGGCTCCGGCCGCTCCTCGGGCGCGGCCCGCGCCTCACGCGTCGGTTCGGCCACGCGCCTCCTCCCGCGAGAACAGCTCCCGCAGCCGCGCCCGCGCCGTGCCCAGCTCCTCGGGCACCACCCGCACGTCGGCCACGACGCTCATGAAGTTGGTGTCCCCGGCCCAGCGCGGGACGAGGTGGAAGTGGAAGTGTCCCGGCACCCCGGCGCCCGCCGGCTCGCCCAGGTTCATCCCCAGGTTGAAGCCGTCGGGGGCGTAGGCGGCCTGAAGCGTCCGGTGCGCCGCCAGCACCACCGGCCAGAGCTCGGCCCGCGCCGCCGCGCCGCTCTCCTGCGGCGAGGCGACGTGGGCGAGCGGCGCCACCATCAGGTGCCCGCTGGTATAGGGGTGGCGGTTCAGCATGACCAGGTGGTGGCCTGCGGTCCAGACGACCAGCGACTCGGGGTCATCCGGGCGGCGCGCCGCGGCGCAGAAGAAGCACTCCGCGGCGGCCTCTTTGGACTGCGTGATGTAGCTGTGCCTCCAGGGCGCGAAGAGCGTCTGCATCGGGGCGGCGGGCCCGCCTCAGCACTCGTCGTTGAGCAGCTCCCGCAGCTCCTTGCCGGGCTTGAAGTAGGGGATCCGCTTGGGCGGCACCTTGACCTTGTCGCCGGTCTTCGGGTTGCGCCCGGTGCGTGCGCCGCGGTGGCGGATGCGGAAGCTGCCGAAGCCGCGCAGCTCGATCTTCTCGCCGGCCTTGAGCGACTTCACGATGCTGTCGAAGACCTCGTTGACGATGATCTCCGCGTGCTTCTTGGTGAGCTGGGTGGTGCGGGCGACCTCCTCGACCAGCTCGGCCTTCGTCATGCCGTCTTTCAGAGCCGTCATCGTCTCCCCCATTGGCGCAAGACTACTCCGTCTCGGCCGGCACCGGCTCGCCGGGCGCCAGCTCGCCGGCGGGCTTCTCCGCCTCCTGCCGCTCCTCGGCATCCCCCGCCGACTTGACCACCACCGCCTTCTTGGCGGCCTCGCGGATCGCCTTGACCTCCTCGCCCGCCTTGCGCGCCGCCGCGGCCGACTTGAGCTCGGCGGCCTCGGCCTCCGAGGGCTGCGGCACGCCGCGCATCGAGAGCCCCACCTTCTTCTCGTCCTCCTCGATGCGCAGGATGCGCGAGCGCACCACGTCGCCGACCTCGTAGTGGTCGTCGAGCTTGGCGCCCTGCGGCACATCGATCTCGCTGATGTGGGCGAGCCCTTCGAGGCCGTTGTAGATGTCGACGAAGAGGCCGAAGTCGGTGACGTTGACCACCCGTCCGTCGAGCGTGTCGCCCACCTTGTGGCGGTCGGCGAACTCCTCCCACTCGTTGGGCATGAACTCCTTGATCGACAGCGACACGCGCTGGTTCTCGACGTCGATGTGGGTGATCCGCGCCCGCACGACGTCGCCCTTGCGCAGCACCTCGCTCGGGTGCTTGACCCGCTTCGTCCAGCTCATGTCGGAGACGTGGATCAGGCCGTCGATCCCCTCGGTGATCTCGACGAAGGCGCCGAACTCGGTCAGGTTGCGCACCTTGCCCTCGACGACGCTGCCCTCGGGATGCGAGTCCGACAGCTCCTCCCAGGGGTTCCGCTCGGTCTGCCGCAGCGACAGGCTGATGCGCCGCTGGTCCATGTCGAGCTCGGAGACGATGGCCTCGACCTCGTGCCCCACCTCCAGCACCTTGGCCGGGTTGACCACCTTCTTGGTCCACGACATCTCGCTGACGTGGATCAGCCCCTCGACCCCCTCCTCGATCTCGACGAAGGCGCCGTAATCGACGAGCGAGACGACGCGGCCGCGCACGCGCGAGCCGATCGGGTACTTCTTGTCGACCAGCGTCCAGGGGTCGTCGCCCTTCTGCTTGTAGCCCAGCGAGACGCGCTCGGTCTCGGGGTCGAACTTGAGCACCACGACCTCGACCTCGTCGCCGACCGAGAAGTGCTCCGAGGGGTGGTTGACCCGCCCCCAGGAGATGTCGGTGATGTGGAGCAGGCCGTCGATGCCGCCGAGGTCGATGAAGACGCCGTAGTCGGTGATGTTCTTGACCACGCCGGGGAGGCGCGCTCCCTCCTCCAGCTTCTTCAGCGTCTCGGCCTTCTTCTTGACCAGCTCGGTCTCGAGCACCGCCTTGCGCGACAGCACGATGTTGTTGCGCCGGCGGTCGAGGCTGATCACCTTGAAGTCCATCTCCTGCCCGCGCAGCGACTCGAGGTTCTTGACCGGCTTGATGTCGACGAGCGAGCCGGGGAGGAAGGCGCGGAGGCCGACGTCAACGGTGAGCCCACCCTTGATCCGCTCGATCACCCGCCCTTTGATGACCCGGCCGTCGCGGTAGGCGCGCTCGACCTCGGTCCAGCGCCGCATCCGCATCGCCTTCTGATAGGAGAGGAGGATGTGCCCTTCGACGTCCTCGGTCTTCTCGAGCAGCACGTCGACGTCGTCGCCGACGTTGATGCCGAGCTTGCCCTCGCGGTCGGTGAACTCGTCGATCGGGATCAGCCCCTCGCTCTTGTAGCCCACGTCCACGACCACCGCGTTCGAGGTGATGCCGATGACCCGGCCGGGGACGATCTCGCCCTCGGTCAGGTTCCGCATGCTCTCGTCGTAGAGGTCGAGCAGCTTCTTGTACTCCTGGGGATCGACCGCCTCGTCGGCTTCGGCTACGGTCGGGCGGTCGCGGTGCTCTTGGCTGGACGGCATAAAACGGCAATCCTCCTGGCGTTTGGATTCAGGCCCACGGCCTGTGCCCCCGCGGTCGCGGGAGGGACGAGTTCCGGTCTAACTCCTTGAGAACTCGGAAATTCGGAGTATAGGGACGGGGCGCGGGGGAGTCAACCCGCGAGCCGCTCCAGCGCCCAGGCGGCGTGGGAACGGACGACGGGGTCGTCGTCGCCGAGCGCCTCGGTCAGGGCCGGGGCGTAGCGGGCGTCGCCGCGGTTACCCATGGCGACGGCGGCGTTGCGGCGCAGGCCCTCGTACTTCGCGCGCTTCATCGGGCTGCCGCGAAAGCGGGCGGCGTACTCCTCGCGCGACAGGCGCAGGAGGCCGGCGAGGTCCAGCTCCGCCCGCTCCGGGGGCAGCCGCAGCTCGGGGTGGTCGGCGCCCGCCGGGGCGGCGTTCCAGGGGCAGGCCTCCTGGCAGAGGTCGCAGCCGAAGACCCACTCCCCGACCAGCGCGCGCGCCGCCTCCGGCAAGGGCCCGCGGTGCTCGATCGTCCAGTAGCTGATGCAGCGGTCGCTCACCAGGCGGTAGGGCTCGGGCAGGGCGCCGGTCGGGCAGGCCTCCAGGCAGCGGGTGCAGCTGCCGCAGAGGTCGGCGAGCGGCGCGTCGGGGGCGAGGTCGAGGGTGGTGAACAGCTCCCCGAGCAGGAACCAGGAGCCCGCCTCCGGGTGCAGCAGGTTGGTGTGCTTGCCGATGGCGCCCAGCCCGGCGCGCCCGGCCAGCTCGCGCTCCAGGACCGGGCCGGTGTCCACGTAGGAGCGGGTGGCGCTGCCGGGGAAGGCCGCGGCGACGCGCGCCGCGAGGCGGCGGAGGCGCGCGGTCATCAGGTCGTGGTAATCGGCGCCGCGGGCGTAGCGGGCGACCCGCGGCCAGAGGTCCGAGCGCTCGGGGCCGGGCGGGTCGTCCTCCCCCGCCAGCGGGTGGTACTGGAGCGCAACGCAGACGACGCTCCGCGCCCCGGGCAGCACGGTCGCCGGATCGAGCCGCGCCTCCACCCGGCGCTCGAGGTACCCCATCCCGGCCTGGTCGCCCCGCGCCAGCCAGCGGAGGAAGGCCTCCCCGTGCTCCGGCGCCTCCAGCGCCGCCACCCCGGCGCGGTCGAACCCCTCCTCCAGGGCCCACGACTTCAACAGCTCGGCCCGCGTTCCAGAATCCATTCCATCCACGACGGTAGCCTATGTCGTTCAACCCACCGATCGGAGAACCACGGCAGCCCTCCGGGCGGTGGATCACGCTCAACCTTCCTCAGGAGGCTTGAGCTCCCGGAACGACCGGTAGAGGAGGAGGTCGTAGACGATCTTCATCCCGGCACCGGCCAGGAGCGGCGCCGCCAGCCCCACGCCCTGCATCGCCCAGCCGCCGAGGCTCGGGCCGAGGGCCCACATCGCCAGGCGCACCAGGTTCGTCACGCCCGAGGCGGTCGTCCGCTCCTCGGGCCGCACCATCGCCATGACGTACGACTGCCGGGTCGGCACGTCCATCTCGACCAGCGCTTCGCGCAGCAGGAAGAGCGCCGCCGCCAGGGGGAAGCTCGGCACGAAGGCCACCGCCACGAGGAGCAGGCTCGCCGGGATGTGGGTGAAGACCATCGTGTTGACCAGGCCGACGCGGCGCGCCAGCCAGGCGGCGCCGAAGTTGGAGAGGAGGTTGGCGACGCGGGCGGCGAAGAAGAGCCCGGAGATCATCGCCACGCCGACCCCGAAGCGCTCGAAGAAGAAGTAGGAGAGGAGCGTGGTGAGGAGCAGACCGCCGCCGAGGCCGTCGAGCGCGAAGAGGAAGCTGATGCGGGTCAGGATGCGCCGGCTCTCGGGCGCGAGGCGGGCCGGCGGCGGCGGAGCAGCGGCCGCGGGCGGCGCGGCCCGCGCCGGCAGCCCGAGGTAGCAGAGCCCCGAAAGCAGCAGCAGGAGCGCGTAGAGCCCGAAGCAGAGCCGCAGGCTCGCGGTCATCGACAGCGCCATCCCCGCGACCAGCAGCGCCGGCAGCCCCGCCGCCAGGCTGCCCAACGAGTGCCCGCAGTCCTGGAGCGCCGTGTACCAGGCGAAGGCGGCGGTCCGCCGCGCCGGCGTCGTGGTGGCCGGCAGGAGCGCCTGCTCGAGGATCGCCGACGGCCCGCGGTCCCGCCCCATGCCGTTGACCATGCCGAGGAAGGCGACCGCGGCGAGCGCCAGCGGCTGCTCGACCAGCGCCAGCAGCGCGCCGCCCGCGGCGGCGAGGAAGGCGAGCGCGAGGAGCGCGCCCCTCCCGGCCAGCCGTGCGCCGCGCAGCGTCACGACCAGCGCCCCAGCCGCGGCCCCGGCGAGACCCGCGCCGGCCACCGCCCCTACCTGCCCCGGCGAGAGCCCCAGCGCCGCGAGGTAGATGCCGAGCAGCACCCCGGCCATGCCGGTGGCGAGGGCGCGCAGGAACGCGGCGCCGAGGAGGAAGCGTCGCCCCACGCCGGCGGACCCTAGCGCAGTCCAATAGACTCTTCGGACGGAGGTGAGGCGATGAGCGACTGGGTCGAGGAAGGCGAGACGGCGCCCGACTTCACGCTGCGCGCCGACGACGGCGGCGAGGTGACCCTCTCCGCGCTGCGCGGTCGGCCCGTTGTCCTCTACTTCTACCCCAAGGACGACACCTCCGGCTGCACCAAGGAGGCTTGCGCCTTCCGCGACCGGCGCGACGAGCTTGCCGCGGCCGGTGCCGCTCTCCTCGGCGTCTCGCCGGACGACGTCGCGAGCCACGTCCGCTTCCGCGACAAGTACCGCCTCAACTTCCCGCTCCTCGCCGACCCCGAGCACCGGGTCGCCGAGCGCTACGGCGCCTGGCGCGAGAAGCACCTCTACGGCAAGACGTCGATGGGCATCCAGCGCTCCACCTTCCTGATCGACCGCGAGGGCAAGGTGCGGAAGGCCTGGAAGCGGGTGAACGTGGACGGGCACGACGAGGAGGTGCTCGCGGCCCTCGCCGCGCTTTGAGCGGGCGCGCCCGCGCCCGGTTGGTGCTGCTCGCATCCACCGCCGTCTGGGGCGCCTCGTTCGTCCTCGTGCAGCGCGGCATCGAGCGGCTCGAGCCCTTCCACTTCATCGCCCTCCGCTTCACGCTCGCCGCGCTCCTCCTGCTCCCCCTCCTCCGCCGCGGCTGGAGCCGCGAGCTGGGGCGGGACGGCGTGGTCATCGGCGCCGTCCTCTTCGCCGGCTTCGTCCTCCAGACCTACGGCCTGCTCTGGACGACGCCGTCGCGCTCGGCCTTCCTGACCGGTCTCTCCGTCATCTTCGTCCCGATCGTGGGGCTGGCCGCCGGCGCCTACCGGCCGCGCTTCG
>DASWHY010000619.1:0-5392 GCA_036397955.1 Thermoanaerobaculia bacterium
TGGTCGACGAAACAGGCGGCAAACCGCCGCACGATCCCCTGCTGCCGCTCCAGCTCGGCCACCAGCGCCACGCCACCGTCCGAGCTCAGCTGCCCACCCTCGAAGTCCACCCGCACCTCGCGCCGACCCCCCTCGCCCCAGGCTCCCAAACAGACCTGTTCCGCGCTACACTCTGTCGTCAAAGGGCTGCCCTCCCTGGTTGAGTTAAGTGATTCTCGTCAAACCACTTATACTACCAGGAGCAGCCCTTTGCTGACTCTACGGTGAGAAATCCGGGCTAGTCGTTACCACACAACCAAGCCAAGGTTCTCGATCCTGCCGAAGTGCCGCCGGTCGCCGGTGAGGACGGTGAGACCGTGGGCGAGGGCCGTGGCTGCGATGATCAGGTCGTGCGCGCCGATCGCCTCGCCGCGGGCCTGGAGGTCCGCCCAGAGGCGGGAGTGCACGCGCGCGACGTCGAGGGTAAACGGCAGGACCGGCAGGCTCTCCAGGATCGCCGTCACGAACGTCTCTCGACGAGCCCTCCGCACGGCCTCCTGGGCACGGTGGACGCCGTGGAGCAGCTCCGAGGCGGTAATCGCCGCCAGCGCCACGTCCTCGTCCCCGACCCGAGCCAAGAGCGAGGAGAGAGCTTCGCCCTGGCGCTCGAGTGCGATGAAGACGCTGGAGTCGATCAGGAGGGCCAGGGGGCCTCTCCGATGGGGGGCTGCGAGGCCTGGATCTCCGCCAGGTCCTCGGCGAAGCGATCGTCCGGCGGGCCCAGCCGCCGCAGCGTCTCGACGAGCTCGCGCAGGGTGACGCGCCGGCTCGGCGACGCCGGCGAGATCTGGGCGACCTCCTCGCCGCCGCGCACCACGACGAACGTCTCGCGGCCGTAGCGGACGCGGTTGAGGAGGTCCGAGAATCGTCTCGCGGCCTCGGTCGCGGTGACTCGTTCGCTCATCACGGCGACGGTACTCTGAAAATCAGATTACCGCAAGGCGACCGAGCCCCCGCCCCTCCGCGCCGAGCCTACGGCGCCTGCGGCGGCTCCGGCGACTCCAGCCCCGGCTGGTAGAGGACCGGCCGCCCGGCCTTTTCCTTGGCCTCGGCGACGATCCGGCGGACGTCGGCGAGGAGCTTGGGGGCGTCGTAGAGGATGCCGTCTTTGATCGTGTAGCGGACGCCGCCCACGCGCACCGGGCGGTTCTCGGCGTCGAGGCGGATGGCGCCGGTGCCGTAGAGGACCTGAAAGTTGGCGAGCGGGTTCTCGGCCACGACCACGAGGTCGGCGAGCTTGCCCGCCTCGATCGAGCCGATCTCCTGCTCGCGCCCCAGCGCCTGGGCGCCGGCGAGGGTCGCCGCGCGCACCACCTCCAGCGGGTGGAAGCCGGCCTCGCGCAGCAGCTCCAGCTCGCGCACGTAGTCGAAGCCGTAGAGCTTGTAGATGTAGCCGGAGTCCGAGCCGGTCGTCACCCGTCCGCCGTGGTTCTTGAAGTCGTTCAGAAACCGCATCCAGAGCCCGTAGTTGTCGCGCCAGGCGACCTCCTGCTCGGTGCCCCAGCCGAACCAGTAGGAGCCGTGCGCCTTGCGGCTCGGGCGGTAGAAGTCCCAGAGCGCCGGCAGCGTGTACTCCTCGTGCCACTCGGCGCGGCGGGCGCGCATCAGGTCGCGGTTGGCCTCGTAGATCGTCAGCGTCGGGTCGATCGTGAAGTCGAGCGCCACCAGCTCTTCGATCACCTCGCGCCAGCGCTCGCTCCCCGGCGCCGCCGCCTGCCGCCAGAGCCGCCCGGCCTCGCCGAAGCGGTGCTGCTCGTCGGCGTAGTTGTAGTCGACGGGGTAGTCCTGGATCGTGCGGTCGGTGAAGAGCGCCTCGGGCAGGCCGTACCAGTGCTCCATGGTGGTCAGGCCCCAGCGCGCCGAGTCCAGCACGTCCACCCGCGCCACCGCGAGCTGGGCGTGGTGGCAGGCGGTGCGCAGCCCGCGCTTCTTGGCCTCCTCGACCGCGGCGCGGAAGATGTCCGGCCGGGCGCCGAAGAACTTGAAGCCGTCGACGCCGCGCGCGGCCATCGCCGCCACCCACTTCCGCGCCTGCTCGGGGGTGGTGAACGGCTCGTCGCGCTCGGCGCCGAAGGTGACGTAGGCCTCGATGCGCGGCGCGGCGATCTCGTTGCGGGCGCTCTTGCGCTTGTGCTCGAGCGTCCAGTCGACGCCGTTGCCGCTCCCCGGGTCGCGGATGGTGGTGATGCCGTGGCCGAGCCAGAGCTTCAAGACGTACTCGGCCGGCGTCCCCTGCTCCTTGCCGCCGATGTGCCCGTGCATGTCGATGAAGCCCGGCAGCACGTAGTGCCCGGCGAGGTCGAGCTCGCGGTCGCCGGGCTCCGCCTTGGGACGCTCCTCGGGGTCGATCGGCACCCCCGGCGCGCCGACGCTCCGCACTTCGGCGATGCGGTTCTTCTCGATGACGATGTCCACCGGCCCGATCGGCGGCGCGCCGGTGCCGTCGACCAGCGTCACGCCGCGCAGGATGAGGCGCGCGAACGGCCCCTCCCCCTCGGCGCGCGGCGGCGCCGGCGGGATGGACTTGTCCTCTTTCTCGTCGGGTTTCGCCGTCTCGGAGGCGGCCTGGGGCGCCGCCGGCGGCTGCGCCGCAGCGGCGAACGGCAGGAGGAAGAGCAGGGCGGACAGCGCGCGGGCGGTTTTCATCAGCCGCGCATCCTACTCGCTGCGCGCGGCGGCCCACTGCGCGCGGCGGCGCGGGCCGCAGTCAGTCGGACCTGCCGGCGGCGGCCGCGCCCGCCGCCAGCGCCGCCAGGTCGGCGCCGTTCTCGCGCGCCTCCTTGGCGGCGCGCTCGTACTCCTCACCCTTGCCCAGCGCCTTGGCGGCGATCGCCAGCAGTACCTGCCCTTCCGTGCCTTCGATGCCGCCGCTCTCGAGGCCCCGGCGCAGGCGCTTGAAGGCGCGGTCGTAGACGCCGCGCTGCATCTCCAGGCGCGACTCGAGGACCTTCATCTCGCGGCCGATCCAGCCGCCCATCCCCTCTTCGAGGGTGCGGTCGGCGCGCTCGAAGGCGACCTGCGCCTCCGCGGTCCGCCCCTGGTCGAGGTGGAGGCGGGCAAGGCCCAGGTGGATCTGCCCGTCGAGGAGCCGCTGCTCGCGGCGGTCGTCCGCGCTCTCCTCGTCGCTCCCCTCGACCTCGCCCGCGACCGGCGACGCCAGCGCCCGGGCGAAGAGGTCGCCGGCGCGCGCGCCGTCGCCGCCCGCCGCGGCGTCCATCGCCTGGTACCAGAGCACCCGCTTGGGCGAGCGGCTCTCGTCGAAGAAGCGGCCGAAGACCTCCTCGTGGCGGTCCATGCAGAAGCCCTTCGGCTCGTGCTCGACCGGGATGTCGAAGTTCGAGGTCTCGCCGCGGATCAGGATGTGGGCGCGGCCGGTCAGGTTCGGCTGCTCCTTGCCGTCGCGCCGCGCCTTGCCGGCCGGCGGCTTGCGCGGGTCGTAGAGGGTCATCTCGACCGGCACGACGAGCGCCGAGTCCGCGACCGCGACCTGCTCCAGCCGCTCGCGCGCGACGTCGAAGCCGGCGGCGGTCTTCACCGCGCGGTAGCGGAAGCGGTAGGGCGCCTGCTGCCGCGCCGTGCCCTTGACCGCCCACCCCGCCTCGCCCTTCTCGAAGCGGTAGGTGTAGTACACCTCGGGGAGGCCGGTGCCGTAGACGTACTGGTCGGCGAACCAGTCGAGCTCGCCGCCGGTCATCTTCTCGAAGAGGACGAAGAGGTCCTCGGTCGAGAGCGGGCGGTGGGCCACGACGCGCGCCGTCTCCTTGAGCATGCGGGCGAAGGTCTCCTCGCCGACGCTGCGCGCCAGCATGTCGAGGATCACCGCGCCCTTGTAGTAGACGATCGCCTGGTAGGCGGCGTCGGAGCGGCTCGACGCCAGGCGCGCGCCGAGCACCACCGGTCCCACGGCCTCGACCGGCCGGCCGTCGTCGAGGGTTTCGGTGAGGACGCGCTGCCAGCCGGTCGTGGGACCGATGCGGGCGCGGTCCAGCCACTCCAGCTTGTGCTTGGCGTAGAGCAGGGCGGCGTAGTTGGCCAGGGCCTCGGAGAGCCACTGGTCGCGGTAGCTCGACCACCCCACCATGTGCCCCCACCACTGGTGGGCGATCTCGTGCGCCACGATGGTGCGCCGGTCCTCGAAGCCGAGCAGCTCCTGCAGCCAGTCGAGGTCGGCCATCATCAGGTTCGAGAGGGTGACGAAGCCGAGCATCGCCTGCGAGAACTCGCGCGGGCTGGTGACCACCGTCAGGTGGTCGAGCGGGTAGGGTCCGAAGATTTCCTCGAAGTAGGCCAGCGAGCCGGCCACCGCCTGCGCGATCTCCTCGCGCTCGGCGCGGCCGACGATGTCCTTGCCGGCGGCGTCGAAGGCGAGGGTGACGGTGACGTGGCCCGCCGGCACGGTCTTGACGTCGAAGTGCCCGATCTCGAAAGCGAAGCCGGCGGCGGGCAGGTCGAGGGTGCGCCGCTCCCAGCGCGTCGCGCCGCGCTCGCCGCCGTCGGCGCGGACCCCGCTCGCCAACAGGTCGAGCTGCTTCGGCCAGGTGAAGGTCGCGTCGTAGCGCGCGCGGTCGAGGGTGCCGGCGCGCGGGTACCAGTCCTGGGTGTCGAGGAGCTGGTAGGCGCGGCCGTCGCGGTGGAGAAGGTTGCCGGCGTACTCGACGACCACCGCCGGCGACTCGCCGGCGGCGGGCGTCGCCGGCAGGAAGACGTTGAGCTCGCCCCCCGAGCGGAGGAAGAAGAGCGGCGCGCCGGCGCCGTCGGTCACCCGTTTCACCTCGAGGTCGCGCGACAGGCGCAGCGCCAGGTTGCGCGAGCGGAGCACCGGCGCCAGGTCGAGGCGCGCCTTGCCGGCGAGCCGCTCCCCCTTCTCGGCGATCGTCACCTCCAGCGTGTACTTCTCGGGCTCGAAGGCGGCGGTGCCGGGCAGCGGCTTGCCGTCCTTGCCGCGCAGCGCCGCGGAGAGCCAGGTGTCCCACTGCCCCATGTCGTCGAGCTCGACGCCGATCAGGCGGCCGCGCCGCTGCTCGCGGTGGACCGCGCGGCGCAGGCGCCGCTTCTCGCGCGCGCTCGCCTCGAGCGGCACGAAGCGGCCGAGCGTCACCTGCTCCTGCGCGTCGGGCTCGACGAGGTAGAGGAAGTCCCCGAGCTCGCCGCCGCGGCACCAGGCAGCGAAGTAGCGCTGGTAGAGCGGGTCACCGGCGGCGTCCATGAAGACCCCTGCCTCGACGTTGAGCAGCCGCCGCTGCGCGCTCCCCTTCCAGGCGGCGTAGAGGGCCTCGGCGGCCTTGACCGCCTCCGGCGCCAGCGCCGCGGCCTTGGGCTTCTTGAGCAGGGCGTCCACGGCGCCGTCCATCCC
>DASWHY010000620.1:0-18524 GCA_036397955.1 Thermoanaerobaculia bacterium
TTCGAGGCGGGGGGGCTGGCGGCGGTGGTGGATCCGGAGATCGTGGTCGAGAACGGGTTGGGGGGGCGGGTGGAGCTGGCGGTCGCGGGGCTGCGGATCTTCCGGCGGGCCGATCTCGACGCGGCGCTGGTCGAGGCCGCGGTGGGGGCTGGGGCGCGGGTGTTTGCCGCCAAGGTCGAGGGGTTGGAGTGGGTGAACGGGTCGGTGGCGGTCGAGGCCGCGGGTGAGCGGCGGGCTTACCCGTGGGTGATCGCCGCCGACGGCGCGCGCGGGAGGGTGCGGCGGGCGCTCGGCTTGGCGCCCGAGGGGGACAGCGTCGGGCTCGGCGCTTCGCTCTCCGGGCTCGCCTGGCACCGCTTGGTGCTCGCTATCGCCGGCGTGGCGGACGGCTATCTCTGGATCTTCCCCCGCCCCGGCGGCGTCTCGGTGGGGATCGCCTACAGCGAGGGGGCGCTCTCCGGCGGCGCCGCACGGGGGTTGCTCGACGCCTTCCTCGACCGCCACCTGCCGGCGTGGCGCGACCTGCCCGGCCCGCGCTACCGCTATCCGATCCCGGTCTTCGGCCCCTGGACGCTGCCCGCGGTGCGGCGCGCCCTCGACCGGCGGGTGCTCCTCGCCGGCGACGCCGCGGCGCTCGCCGACCCGCTCACCCGCGAGGGGATCCGCTACGCCGCGCTGTCGGGCCAATGGGCGGCCGAAGCGCTGCTCGCGGAGCGGCCCGAGGCCTATCCGCAGCGGCTGGACGGCGAGCTCGCCGCCGAGATGGCGCGCGCCCACCGCGCCCGCACGCTCTTCTTCGAAGAACCCGTCGGCCAGTGGATGGTGCCCCTCTGCCGCGTCCACCCCGCCGTCCGCCGCGTCCTCGCCGACCTCCTCGCCTGCAACCAGCCCTACCGCGGCCTCCGCCGCCGGCTGCTGCGCGCCGCCGTCGCCGTCGACTGAGCGCCGGTCGAACCGCCGCCTGGCGTGGCACACCCCGTGCTACCCTTGCCGCGGGCGGGGCGGCGATGCTGCGGCGAATCCTCAACCGGACGCAGGACGAGCTGCTGGCCGAGAACCGCCGGCTGCTCACCGAGCTGCAGGGCGCGCTGGCGCACTTCGACGCCGCCGCCGAAGACCAGGCCACCATCCAGCGCTCCTTGGCGCAGCTCCACGAGCTCTTCCTGCTCGTGGTGGCGGGCGAGTTCAACGCCGGCAAGAGCGCCTTCATCAACGCCCTCCTCGGCAGGAAGGTCCTCGACGAGGGGGTCACCCCGACCACCACCCGCATCCACGTCCTGACCTACGGCGAGGCCGACGAGCGCGCCTTCGCCGAGTCGAAGGTCGACCGCGTCGCGGCGCCGGTCGAGCTGCTGCGCGACATCCACATCGTCGACACCCCGGGCACCAACGCCGTGCTGCGCGAGCACGAGGCGATCACCCGCGACTTCGTGCCGCGCTCGGACATGGTGCTCTTCGTCACCTCCGCCGACCGCCCCTTCACCGAGAGCGAGCGCGGCTTCCTCGAGGGGATCCGCGACTGGGGCAAGAAGGTCGTCGTGGTGATCAACAAGATCGACATCCTGGACAGCGCCGAGGACGTCGAGCGGGTGCGCGCGTTCGTCGCCGAGCACGCCCGGGCGCTGCTCGGCGCCGCGCCCGAGATCTTCCCGGTCTCGGCCCGCCGGGCGCTCAAGGCCAAAGAGACGGGCGATGCGCAGCTCCTCGCCGCCAGCCGCTTCGACGCCCTCGAGCGCTACGTCCACGACACGCTCGACGAGAAGGAGCGGGTGCGGTTGAAGCTCATGAACCCGCTCGGCGTCGGCCTGCACCTGGTCGGCAAGTACGTGGAGATCGCCCGCGGGCGGCTGGAGCTCCTGCAGGCCGACTTCGCGACCCTCGAAGACCTCGAGCGCCAGCTCGCCCTCTACCAGGAGGACATGCGGCGCGAGTTCCGCTTCCGCCTCGCCGACGTGGACGCCGTCCTCCACGAGTTCGAGAACCGCGGCGTCGCCTTCTTCGACGAGACCATGCGCATCGCCCGGGTGATCGACCTGCTCAACAAGGCGCGGATGAAGGCCGAGTTCGAGCGCCAGGTGGTGGGCGACACGCCGCAGCGGATCGAGCGGCGGGTGGGGGAGGTGATCGACTGGCTGGTGACGAGCGAGCTGCGGCAGTGGCAGGCGATCAACGAGCACCTGCTGCGCCGCCGGCAGGTGCACGCCGACCGCATTGTCGGGCAAGTGGGGCGCAGCTTCGACGTCGACCGCACCCGCCTCCTCGACACCGTCGGGCGGTCGGCGCAGCGCTCGGTCGAGAGCTACGATCGGGAGGCGGAGGCCAACCGGATCGCCGAGTCGGTGCAGGTGGCGGTGGCGGGCACGGCGCTGGTCGAGGTCACCGCCATCGGCCTCGGCGCCCTCATCACCCACCTCGCCGCCTCGGCGGCGGTGGACGCCACCGGCATCCTGGCGGCGAGCGTGGTGGCGGTGCTCGGCTTCTTCATCATCCCCAACCGGCGGCGGGACGCCAAGCGCGAGCTGCGCCAGAAGATCGCCGCCCTGCGCGAGCAGCTCATGGGGTCGCTCACCGCCCAGTTCGACCGCGAGATCGAGAGCAGCGTCCACCGGATCCTGGAGTCGATCGCCCCCTACACCCGCTTCGTGCGCGCCGAGCGCGAACGCCTGGAGACCTCCCAGCGCGAGCTGGCGGAGGTTCAGCGGGGCCTGGAACGGCTCCGCTCCCGCGTCGACGCCCTGGCCTGAGCCGCCATTTGCGCCCCCGCGCAGGTTGTCCTAAGGTAGCGCAGATCAGCAGTTATCCCTTGGAGGGCAGAGACGATGACCACCGCAGAATCGTTGTCTGAACTCGTGAGAAAGCTAGCTCTTGCGGCACTCCTGCTCGTGCTGATTTCCGCTCCCGTTCTGGCGCAAACGCCGGAACCCGCAACGCAGGAGGAGGAGCAGGAGGAGAGTGAGGAAGCGACCGCCGAGGAAGAGGGCGTCGAAGGGGTCGTCACCGACGAGATCACGGTTACCGGCACCCGTTTCGAGGGACGGACGGCGACCGAGACGCCCTCCCCGGTCGACATCATCAACGCCGAGGCCATCGAACGGAGCGGCGCCACCGAGACCGGCAAGATCCTCCAGCTCCTGGCGCCGTCGTTCAACTTCTCGACCACCTACATCAGCGACGGCACCGACGCCATCCGCCCGGCGACGCTGCGCGCCCTCGGCTCGGACCAGGTACTGATCCTGGTCAACGGCAAGCGCCGCCACACCACGGCCCACCTCAACGTCCAGCAGACCATCGCCCGCGGCGAGTCGGGGACCGACATCAATGCCATCCCCGCCTCGGCGATCGAGCGGATCGAGGTGCTGCGCGACGGCGCCGCCGCCCAGTACGGCTCCGACGCCATCGCCGGGGTCATCAACATCATCCTCAAGAGCCAGACCCACCGCACCGACCTGACCCTCGACTCGGGCCAGACCTACGAGGGGGACGGCGAGGTCCTGTCCGGCGCCGTCAACACCGGCTGGGGGCTCGGCGCGGAGGGCTTCCTCAACCTCAGCGTCGAGTACCGGGACCGCGGCGAGACCAACCGCGCCGGCCCGGACTCGCTGCGCGTCACCCCGGCGCGGGTGACCCAGCGCATCGGCGACTCCGACGCCCAGGACGCCCTGCTGTGGCTGAACGCCGCGATCCCGGCCGGCGGCGGCGAGCTCTACGCCTTCGGCGGGCATTCGCAGCGGGAGACCAACTCCTCGGGCTTCTTCCGCACCGCGGGCGACGCCCGCACCGTGCCGGCGGTCTACCCCAACGGCTTCCTGCCGACGATCATCACCGAGCCCACCGACACCTCGCTCGTCGTCGGCTACAAGGCACCGCTCGGCGGCGGCGACTGGAGCTGGGACGTGAGCGCCAACTATGGCGCCAGCGAGTTCGCCTTCCGCGAGGAGAACACGGTCAACGTCAGCTACTGGTTCGAGCCGACCAACCCGGCCAACCCGACCGGCCCGCGCTTCGCCGCGTCGCCGCTCGCCGCCGACACCGGCACCCTCAAGTTCGACCAGCTCGCCCTGAACCTCGACTTCAGGGGCCAGGTCGACTGGGGGTTCGGCGACGGCCCGCTGTTCGTCGCCCTGGGCGCCGAGTTCCGCGAAGAGGGGTACGAGATCGAGCCGGGCGACGAGGCCTCCTACGAGTACGGCCGCACCGACAACCGCGCGATCCGCATCCTCGCCCAGGACGGCAGCCTCGCCCAGCCCGGCACGCAGGGCTTCCCGGGCTGGTCGCCGCGCGAGGCGGTGAACGACGACCGCAACAACACCGGGCTCTACCTCGACCTGGAGTCGCCCCTCTCCGACCGTTTCCTCGCCGGCCTCGCGCTGCGCTTCGAGGACTACTCCGACTTTGGCAGCACGGTCAACGGCAAGCTCTCAGGACGGTTCGATCTCAGCGACCGCGTCTCGCTGCGCGGCACGCTCTCGAGCGGCTTCCGCGCGCCCAGCGTGCAGCAGCAGTTCTTCAGCCAGCGGTCCACGAACTTGAATGCCGCCGGCATCCTCACCGACACCCTGACCGCGCGTCAGGGAGGCGCCGTCACGAACGCGTTCGGCGTGCCGGCGCTCGACGAGGAGACCTCCCAGAGCTATTCGTTCGGCCTGGTGGCCAAGCCGAGCGAGAACTTCCGGCTGACGGTGGACGTCTATCGCATCGACATCGACGACCGGATCGTCTTCTCGAGCAACATCGGGCTGGGGACGTCGGCCGCGATCGACAACATCCTCAACAGCCTCAACGTCGGCCAGGTGCTCTTCTTCACCAACGCCATCGACACCCAGACCGACGGCCTGGACGTCGTCGCCCTCTACGACTGGACGCTCGGCGCCAACTCGCTGCTGAGCCTCGAGGGCGCCTTCCACTTCAACGACACCGAGGTGACGGCGCGGCGCTCGTCGTCGAGCATCCTGCCGGCGCCGGTGCTCTTCGACAACGCGCAGGTGACGCTCATCGAGGAAGGGCAGCCGGGCGAGCACTACGTCCTCTCCGGCACCTGGTACGCCGGCGACTGGACGACCAACCTGCGCTTCAACTACTTCGGCGAGGTGGCGGGCCAGGGCTTCACCCCCGGCTTCACCCAGACCTGGGGCGGCAAGTGGCTGACCGACGTGTCGATCGGCTACAACATCAACGACGACTTGAAGTTCACGGTCGGCGGCCTCAACGTCTTCGACGAGTACCCCGACGAGTGGGACGCGGTCAACGCCTTCCCCTTCCCGCAGCTCGGCTTCACCTACGGCTGGGAGACCCTGCCCTTCGGCATCAACGGCGGCTACTACTTCGCCCGGCTGAACTACCGCATCGGCCACTAGAACCTAGCGGTCCGCGAAGGGGGGCGGCGACGCCCCCCTTCGAGCCCCGCTGTCCTCGACCTACGCGGTTCGGCGGTCCGATGGGGCGCTTCTGTCCTCTACCTACGCAGTTCGCCGGACGATTGGGGGTCCGCGGTCCTCAGCCTACGCGGTTTGCCGGGCGTTTGGGTAGGTCGTGTGCCGAAATGGCGGCTCGGGTCCTCGACCTACGCGGTTCGTCCGGCGAACTGGGAGGGTTTGGTTGCCAATCTACCCACCCGTGTCCTCAACCTACGCACTTCCCCCGCGTACACAGCCCATTCGGTCCTCTACCTACGCAGTTCGCCGGGCGCGGAGCGCTTTTTGGTCCTCAACCTACGCACTTCGCCGGCCGACCCGGCCCAATCGTCCGCCGCGAAGGCCCTTCGTGTCCTCTACCTACGCACTCCGCCGTCCGACCCGCTCAACTTTCGCCGAAGACGTACCCTTCGCGCGCCCGCAGGCGGAACTCGGGGTTGGCGGTGTGCACCTGGACCCGCTGGAAGCCCTTGGCGCCCGCCGGGTGGGTGGCTTTGTAGCTCAGCAGATAGTAACCGCTGTTCTCCTCCGAGACCTGGCGCAGCGGGGTCAAGAAGTTGACGGTGTTGAAGTAGTACTTGCCGCCGGTGTCGCCGGCGATCTGGTTGAGCGCGTCGGAGAGGACGTGCTCGGTCCCCGCCGGCGTCAGGTCGAGGGCGTAGAAGGCGACGTTGTTGTCGTTGAGCGCCCGCACCATGTCGTCGTAGTAGCGCGGGTCCGGCGTGTACTGGCCGAAGCTGTTGATGCGGCCGAAGCCGATGCCGAGGTAGAGCAGGTTCTTGCGGCCGCGGACGTCGCCGGCGGCGCGGGCCAAGACCTGCAGCGCCTCGTAGATGTTGGCGGTGCGGTCGCGCAGCTCGTTGCCGCGCGGCAGGGCGGCGCGCAGCGAGGTGCCGACCTGGCCTTCGATCCGCGACGGCCAGTTGCCGTCGGTGTCCTTGCCCTTCCCGGCCGCCTTGAGCGCCGCGTCGAGCGCCGCGCGGTCGGCGGTGAAGTCCTGATGCACCTTCAGCTTCTTGTCGTAGCTCACCACCGCGACATGATCGCCGGGGACGAGCTCGGTCGCCACCCACTCGCGGGCCCGCCGCACCGCCTCCATCTGCTGCGTCAGCAGGCTCGGCGCCTCCAGGGCGGCGCTCCGCTGGTCGTCGAGGAAGAGGATGAAGTAGCGGTCCTCGGTCCCTTGCGCGACCTCGGGACGGCGGACGTCGGCCTGGACGGCGGCCACCGGCGCGTCGAGCAGCCGGCGGTTGCTGTAGAAGACGGCGTCGGTCAGCTCGATCGGCTTGCCGTCTTCGGTGACCACGAAGTCGCTCTCGTCGAGGCCGAGGATGACGTTGCCGCGGGCGTCGGTCACCAGCACGTCGAGGAGTACCTCGGTGACCTCCACCTGCTCGCGAACCTCGCCGGCCGGCGGCTCCTCCTGGGCGACCGCGGCGAGCGGGGCGAGGAGCAGCGCCGCCAGGGCGAGAGGCGTGGCGCGCTTCCATCGGATCATGGCAATCCTCCTTTCAGGGCGATGAGTAGCAAGGGGTAGACCAGCGGTGCAGGCCGCTGCGCGGCGCGGACTCGTCCTCAGGAGGGGACAGAACCGCCCGCGGGGAAGCGCGCGTAGAAGCCTCCCCCGGCCGCCGTCTCGCGCAGCGCCTCGGACGGTCGGTAGCGCTCGGAGACCGCGCTCTCCAGCCGCTCGAGGTTGGCGACGAGGGTGTCTACCCCCTCCTGGTCCGCCCAGCGGCAGAGACCGCCGCGGAACGGCGGGAAGCCGGTGCCGAAGATCATCGCGATGTCGAGCTCGGCGGCGCTCCGCACCACCCCATCGGCGAGGCAGCGGGCGGCCTCGTCGACCATCGGCAGCACCATGCGGTCGGCGAGGAGCCCCGGGTCGGGGGACTGGACGCGCGGCGCCAGGCCGAGCAGCGCGTAGACCGCCGGGTCGGGGTCCTTCCGCTCGCGCCCGTCGTAGCGATAGAAGCCGCGGCCGGTCTTGGTGCCCAGGCGGTCGGGGGCGGCGGCCTTCTCCAGCCAGGCGGGCAGCGACAGGCGGTCGGGGAACGATTCCTGGAGAAAGCGGGCGACGTGGCCGGCGACGTCGATCCCCACCTCGTCGGTGAGCGCCAGGGGCCCCACCGGCATCCCCCACTCGACCATCGCGCGGTCCACGTCCTCGATCGCGTGCCCCTCGTCGAGGAGCCAGAGCGCCTCGGCCGAATAGACCATCAGCAGGCGGTTGACCAGGAAGCCCGGCGTGTCCTTGACCAGCACCGGCGTCTTGCCGAGGCGGCGGGCGAAGGCGAAGACGGTGTTGACGGCGGTGGCGCCGGTCGTCTCGGCGGCGATCACCTCGATCAGCGGCATGCGGTGGACCGGGTTGAAGAAGTGCATGCCGACGACGCGCTCGCGCCGCGGTACCTTCTCGCCGATGGCGGCGATCGGCAGCGACGAGGTGTTGGAAGCCAGAATCGCCGTCTCCGGCACCACCGCCGCCACCTCGGCGAAGACCGCCTGCTTGACCGGCAGCTTCTCGACGATCGCCTCGACGACCAGGTCGGCCCGTCCGAACCCCGAGTAGTCGAGGGTGGGCTGGATGAGCGCCAGCCGCCGCCGCTCCTCGGCGCGGGAGAGGCGGCGCTTCTTGACCAGGCGGTCGAAGAGCCCGGCGGCGTGCTCCATGCCGCGGGCCAGCGCGCCGGCGTCCACGTCCTTGAGCCGCACCGGCACCCCCGCCTCCTGCGCCGCGAGCTGGGCGATGCCGCCGCCCATCGTGCCCGCCCCGAGCACCGCCACCGCGCGCACCGGCCGCGCCTCGCCGCCGGGGAGTCCCGGGTCCTTCTTGGACTCCTCGGTCAGCCGGAAGACGTGCACCAGGTTCTTCGACACCCGGCCGGTGGCGAGCTCGGCGACGGCCCGCGCCTCGGCGTCGAAGCCGGCGCGCGGCCCGTCCTCGACCCCGATCCGCACTACCTCCAGCGCCCGCAGCGGCGCCGGGTAGTGCCCCTTGGTCTGCTCCAGGGTCTTCTTGCGCGCCTGGTCGAAGACGATCTTCCGCCCCAGCGGGTTCTTCTCGAGCAGCAGCCCCTTCCAGCCGCCGCCGCCGTGTGCCTCCCCTCCCGCCTCCTTGCGCGCCTTGCCGGCGCCGCGATCGAGGCGGGCGAGGGCGAAGTCGCGCACCAGGTCGAGGAAGCGCGCCTCCGGGAGGAGCGCGTCAAGCAGGCCGCTCTTGAGCGCGCTGCGGCCGGAGACCGTCTTGCCGGTGAGGATCATGTCGAGCGCCGCGGTGACGCCGATCCGCCGCGGCAGCCGCACCGAGCCGCCCCAGGCGGGGAGGATGCCCAGCCGCACCTCCGGCAGGCCGATGCGGGTGTCCGGCCGGTCGCTCGCCACGCGCCAGGTGGAGGCGAGGGCGATCTCGGTGCCGCCGCCCAGGCAGATGCCGCGGACCGCCGCCACGGTCGGGAAGGGGAGCGCCTCCCAAGCGGCGAAGAGGCGCTGCCCGGCGCGCGCCCCGGCCTCGGCCTCGACCAGGTCGGTGACGCGGGCGATCTCGTCGAGGTCGGCGCCGGCGATGAAGCTCCCCTCCTTGCCGGAGAGGAGGACGAGGCAGCCGATGTCGCGCCGCTCGGCGAGCTCGGCGAGCAGCCGCTCGAGCTCGAGGAGAGCGGTGCGCGAGAAGACGTTGACCTTGCGCCCGGGAGCGTCGAAGGTGAGGGTGGCGAGGCGGTTGCCGCCGACCGCCAGGTGGAAGTTAGATGTCTCGACCACTAGGACGCGGCCGCCTTCTTGCCCGCGTCGGCGGCGGCGTAGAGGCGGTCGATGACGTCGCCGTACTTCTGGTTGATCACCCGCCGCTTGACCTTCTGGGTCGGCGTCAGCTCGCCGGTCTCGAGCGTGAACTCCGTCGGCAGCAGGTCCCAGGTCACGATCTGCTCGTAGTGCGCGAGGTTCTGGTTGACCGCGTCCACCTCCTTGCCGATCAGCTCGCGCACCCGCGGCTCGGCGAGCAGGGCCTGGTCGTCCGCCGCGGCGATCCCCTGCCGCTGCGCCCAGGAGCGCAGGACCTCGAAGTCGGGGACGACGAGGGCGGAGAGGAACTGCCGGCGGTCGCCGAGCACCACCGCCTGGCCGATGAAGCGGCTGGCCTTGAGCGCGTTCTCGATCGGCGCCGGGGCGACGTTCTTGCCGTAGGCGTTGACGATCAGCTCCTTCTTCCGGTCGGTGATCGTGAGGTACTTCTCCGCGTCCTCCTCGCCGATGTCGCCGGTGTGGAACCAGCCGTCGGGGTCGATCACCTCGGCGGTCCCTTCGGGGTTGTTCCAGTACCCCTTCATGATGTTCGGGCCGCGGGCGAGGATCTCGCCGTCCGCGGGGGCGATGCGGGTCTCGACCCCCGGGATCGGCGGGCCGACGCTGCCCAGCTTGACCCGCCCCGGCGGGTTGACGGTGATGACCGGCGAGGTCTCGGAGAGGCCGTACCCTTCGTAGATCGGGATGCCGGCACCCCAGAAGAACTCGGCCACGTCGCGGCCGAGCGGCGCGCCGCCGGAGAGGGCGAACTGGAAGCGCCCGCCGAGCCGCTCGCGGATCTTGTGGAAGACCAGCTTGTCGGCGAGCTTGAGCTTGAAGCCCAGGAGGCCCGGCGGCTGCTGCAGCTTGAGGCGCCAGGGCAGGGCCTGCCGCCCCACCGCGTTGGCCCAGCGGAAGATCTTCTGCTTGGTCGGCGGGCTCGTCGCGACGCTCTCCTGCACCCGCGACAGCACCTTCTCGTAGACCCGCGGCACCGAGACGAAGACGTGCGGCTTCACCTCCTGGAGGTTCTGCGCCACCGCCTGCACCGACTCGGCGTAGGCGATCGTGCACCCCTTGTAGAAGTAGGCGTAGTCGACGGTGCGCTCGAAGGAGTGGGAGAGGGGGAGGAAGGAGAGGGCGGTGAAGCTCCCCTCGACCGGCAGCACCTCCATCGCCGCCACCACGTTCGAGGCGATGTTGTGGTGGGTGAGCATCACGCCCTTGGGCTTGCCGGTGGTGCCGCTGGTGTAGATGAAGGTGGCGAGGTCCTCGGGCTTCGGAGACCGCGCCCGCTCCTCGAACCAGGCCGGGTCGACGCCGGCGCCGCGCTCGAGAAGGGCGTCGAAGGTGGTGACCCGCGGGTCGCTGGAGGCGCCGCGGATCGCCACGTAGCGCTCGACGGCGGGGGTCGCGGCGCTCTCGCCCATGAGGCCGTCGAGGTGCGCCTGGGTCTCGAGGAAGAGGAGCTTGGCGCCGCAGTCGTTGGCGATGAAGGCGGCCTGGTCGGGGAGGAGCGTCGGGTAGATCGGCACCACGATGGCGCCGAGCGAGAGGACGGCGAAGTCGATCGCCGGCCAGTGCGGGCCGTTCTCCGACATCAGCCCCACCCGCTCGCCGGGCTGGACCCCGAGGTCGTCGAGCGCCTTGGCCAGCCGCCGCACCCGGTCCACCAGCTCGGCGGTCGAGACCGCCTCGTACCGGCCGCCGACCTTGTGCATCAGGTGCTCGGCCTTGTCGTAGCCTGCGGTCTTCAGGAACAGCTCCGACAGGGTGCGGATCGACATCAGGACCCTCCTCTCGCGGGAAGCGGCCGGATTGTACCGCAGGGGGGAGAGCGGGCTGTCTCGAATTCACCGCGCGAGGCAACCTAGTCTGTAGAGTCCAACTTGGAGGAGCGCCATGCCCGAATTCATCCGCGTCACCTTCGCCGACCCCCGCGACGTCTTCATCGACGGCCAGCTCTCCGGGCGCACGCAGGCGACCCTGCGCGTCGAGAAGGGAACCCACACGATCCACCTCGGCGAGCCGCGGAACTACACGCCGAACTGGCGCCGCCCGCGGGTGGAGAAGACCTCTCCCATCAAGCCCCTGGAGGTGAGCTTTGACCAGATCTGAGCGCGGCCTTCTCCTGCTGGTCCCGGCGCTGGCGCTGGCCTGCGCGCACTGGCAGCCCAACCCGCGGCTCCAGGAGGTGCGGCCGCAGGAGGGGTACCGGTTCGCCGCGCTCGGGGCGCCGGGCAACAGCGACAGCCTGTTCGTCGTCCTCTCCTTCTCCGGCGGCGGCACGCGGGCGGCGGCGCTCTCTTACGGCCTGCTCGAGCAGCTCCGGCGGACGCAGATCGTCTGGAAGGGCGAGACCAAGCCGCTGCTCGCCGAGGTGGACGTGATCTCGTCGGTCTCGGGCGGCAGCTTCACGGCCCTCGACTACGCCCTCCGCGGCGAAGGGACCTTCGCCGACTTCGAGAGCCGCTTCCTCAAGGCCGACATCCAGGGGGCGCTGGCGCGGCAAGTGCTCCTCCCCTGGAACTGGTTCCGCCTGGCCTCGCCCAACTTCGACCGCAGCGACCTCGCCGCGGAGCACTACGACCGCTTTGTCTTCGACGGCCGGTCCTACGGCGATCTCGAGGCCGCCGCCAAACGCCCCTTCGTCATCGTCAACGCCACCGACATGACGGTGGGCGCGCGCTTCGAGTTCACCCAGGACCAGTTCGATCCCCTCTGCTCCGACCTCTCCGGCGTGCCGCTGGCGCGGGCAGCGGCGGCCTCCTCCGCGGTGCCCGGGCTGCTCAGCCCGCTCACCCTGCGGAGCTACGCCGCCGAGCGCTGCGGCTTCGCCAAGCCGGGGTGGTACGAGAGCGCCCGGCTCGACCCCTACGAGGTCAACCCGCGCCGTTTCCTCGACGCCGAGCGGCTCGACCTCTATCTCGCCCCCGAAAAGCGGTACGTCCACCTCGTCGATGGCGGGGTCTCCGACAACATCGGCCTGCGCGGCCCGCTGCACGCGCTGGTCTCCCTGGACAGCCCGTGGAGCCTGCAGCGGCTGATCGACCTGCGGCGGGTGGAGAAGGTGGTCGTGCTCGCGGCCAACGCCAAGACCGGCGGGGTCCCCACCTTCGACCGGCAGGAGAACGCGCCGCACCTGCTGAGCGTCCTGCAGAGCTCGGCGGGAGCGCCGATGGCCCACTACTCGTTCGAGACCGTCGAGCGGGTGCGCAACGAGCGCGACCTCGACGAGCAGCTCCAGCGCACGGTGGCCGACTGCAACGAGCTGCTGCGGGATTGCGGCGCGCCGCCGGTCCCGGGGGAGCTGCAGCCGGTGGACTTCTACGTCGTCGAAGTCGGCTTCGACGCGCTCGCGGACGCTGGGCAGCGCGCCTTCTTCAAGGGCCTGCCGACGAGCTTCCGCCTGCCCGCGGTGACGGTCGACTGCCTGCGCAGCGTGGCCGGCCGGGTGCTGGTCGAGGCCGGGGACTACCAGCGGCTGCTCGACGACCTGGATGCGGCGGCGCGCGCTGCCGGGGTGGCGCCGCCGACGCGCGCCCCGGCGCCGGCGGTGCCGGCCGCTTGCGGCGCCTCGGGCCCCGGCTGAGCGGGCGCCAAAGCGGCTTGACCCACCCCGGGCGGGACGCTATTCTCAACGATCTTTGCGGCGGGCCGCTGACGCCGCACCATCCCGTCGGGGCGTAGCTCAGCTTGGTAGAGCGCACGGTTCGGGACCGTGAGGCCGGAGGTTCAAATCCTCTCGCCCCGACCATTTCCTACAAGCAGCAGTCCTCGCTATCTCGTTGAGCAGCAGCGGCAGGACGCTCGCGGGAGCGTACCTCGCCGACCTCTCCAACAAGGAGGTTCACCACATCTGTGGCGAGCTCGGCTTCCGAGCTCATCATCCGCGGCGGTGCGCTTTCTCTCCGCGAGACTGGCTCGCAGCCAATGCTAGGGCCGCCGACGCCCCCGCGCAGGAGTAAGCCGCCGTCGGCGCCCGCCAGCCGAGGTCGCGCAGAAGCTCGCTGCGCCCCGTTGGCTGCTGGCAGATTGCTCGACCGCCGGGGCCTTAGTCACTTCCGCGGCGTCAGCCAGAGCACTTCATAGGGCGCCAGGCGGAGCGCGATGCCGCCGGTGCGTGTGCGGGTCCTCCGGCGCGAGAGCAGGTCCCGCCACTCCAGGGCGTCGGACCCCAGCGTCGCGGTCGGACAGGTGAACGTTTGCTCCCGGCCGGTGACGTTGGTGACCGCCAGGACGCGGCCGCCGTCGGCCGCCACGCGCAGCACGGCGAAGACGTGGGGCTGGCCTTCCAACACCCTCTGCGCGGCTCGTGGATGGAAGGCGGGAGTGCCGATCCGCACGCGGATCAGGCGCCCGAAGCGTCGCGCCACCTTCGAGACCCAGGTCGTGGGATCGCGCAGGCGTCGCATCAGCGCCGGCAGGTAGAGCGTGTCGCGGTTGATGGCGCGGGCGCCCTCGCCGGCCCGGACCGCCGCCGCGTCGTTCTTGCTGCCGAAGAGGCTCGGGAGGTAGATGCCGGGCACGCCGCTCAGGGCGAGGGCGATCGAGCGCGAGGCGACGAAGCGGGCGACCTGCAGGTCGACGCTCTCGCCGGAGCTTTCCTTGTTCAAGGCGCTGTACCAGGTCACGTTGAGCTCGTAGGGGGTGCTGCTGCCGTCGCCCCGGCTGCGCTGGGAGACGAGCCCGCCGTGCTCCTCGACGCGCCGGATCAGCCGCGCGACGTCCTCGTCGTTGAGCAGGCCGCGTGCTCCGAGCAGGCCGATGCCGTCGTGAGAGTCGAGGAAGTTGAAGAACGTGGTGGCCGGCGACGGGGTGAAGAGGCCGGCCGCCCAGCGGGCCAGCTTGCCGGCGTCGCCGGTGAGGAAGGTGTGCAAGGTCAGCGGCGGCAGCGCGAAGTTGTAAACCATCTGGGCCTCGTTCCAGCCGTCGCCGAAGTAGGCGACGTTGTCCTCGTGCGGCACGTTGGTCTCGGTGATCAGCGCCACCCTCGGCGCCACCACGTCGAGGACCGCCCGGAAGAGCTGCACGACGGCGTGGCCCTCCTTGAGGTGGGCGCAGCTGGTCCCCAGCGCTCGCCAGATGTAGGTCACGGCGTCGAGCCGCACGATGTCGGCGCCGCGGCGGACGTAGAGCAGCAACACCTCGACGACTCGCAGCAGCACCTCGGGGTTCCTGAAGTTGAGGTCCACCTGGTCCGGCCCGAAAGTGGTCCACACCCACTTCGTGCCGTTGATCGTGCGGAAGGCCGTCAGCAGCTCGGAGGTGCGGGGCCGCAGGATCAGCTGCAGGTGCTCGGGTGAGATCGCCTCGCGGATCGAGAAGGTGACGAAGTAGTTTTCGTAGCCCGGCCGGCCGTTGAGGAAGCGTTGGAACCAGCGGCTCTTGGAGGAGACGTGGTTGAAGACGCCGTCGAACATCAGCTGGAAGCGCTGTCCCAGACGCTCGATCTCCTCCCAGGTCCCCAAGCGCGGGTCCACCTCCGCGAAGTCGACGACCGCGAAGCCGCGGTCTGAGGAGTAGGGGTAGAAGGGGAGGAGGTGGATGGTGTTGATCGTGCCGCTGAGGAAGCCCGAGACGAATTCGGCCAGGGCCGCGAGCGGCCGGCGCCCCGGGCTGGCGAGCAGGTCGCCGTAGGTGATCAGCACCACGTCGCGCTCGTCGAACCGGGCCGCGGAGTCGAAGGCGCCGTCCGCCGCCAGCATGGCCGGCGTCTTGTGCGCGTGGTAGACCACCATCATGCGCTCGAGCTCGGGGAGGCAGGCCGTTGCCCCCTCGCGCCCGTAGAGCAGGGTCAGGATGGCGAGCAGGCGATCACGCTGCTGCGGGCCCAGCTCGAGCGGCGGCCGCTCGTAGTCGGGGGCGGGCAGATGAGAGGACGGGCCGGAGGGCACGGGGGGCAAGCTCAACCGGGACCTTCGGCCACCGCCGCCCTGAGCATCGGCCCCGCATCGTGGACGCCCGCCCACACGCGCGACCAGTTCGGCACCAGCGGCGGGCCCGCCGGATCGGCGAAGAAGTCCTCGATGGCGGCGCGCAGGGAGCGGGAGAAGGTCTGCACGTCGAGCTCCTCGGCATGGCGGTCGTAGAGCAGTCCGTTGATCATGGCCACCGCGTAGCTCTCGGCCACCGCATCCTCGGCCTCGCGCTGGTAGGCGGCGATCAGGCTCTTGAACAGCCCCGCCGACAGCACGACGCCGGCCGCCGCGAGGGTGCGCAGGAGGTGAGTGCCGACGTCGCGCGCCATGCGATTGAGCCCGCGGGCGGCGTCGCCGGCCGAGAGCTCCTGGTGCTTGTGGTCGTAGCGATCGGCGATCTCGACCTGGCAGATGCGGGCCGGCGCCCGGTGCCGGAGGATTTCGAAGAGGGTGACGATCTCCAGCCCCCAGTCGGAAGGCAGACGCATCCGGGAGGCGAGGTCCCGCTGGACCGCGAACTCCCCCGACAGCGGATAGCGGAAGGCGGCCAGGTAGCGGATGTAGGGGTCATCGCCGATCAGCCGCCGGAACGCGGCGAGCAGCGGCGAGACGAAGAGGCGTGTGACGCGCCCGTGCAGGCGATCGGAGAAGCGCGCGTAGTAGGCCTTGACGAAGTCGAAGTCGACGATCGGGTCGAGGGCGGGGAGCACTAGGCGCGCCAGCATCTCGCGCCGGAAGTTGACGATGTCGGCGTCGAAGAAGGCCATGTAGTCGACCCGCTCCTCGGCGAGCAGCAGCCCCATCGCCAGCCAGCAGGCGCGCCCCTTCCCCGAGCTGCCCACGCTGAGCCCGCTGCGCTCCATCTCCCCGAGGAAGCTGAGGATGGCCGGCGCACGGCTCCACAGGATCACCAGGCGTCCGGGATAGCGCTCGAAGTAGCGCACGGCGCGCCCGTAGTCGTCGCGGTCGGCCTGGTTCAACGAGATCACCAGCGAGTCGAGGTAGTCCACCTGGCAGAGCTCGTCGAGGATGCCCGCCAGCGCCGGACGGTCCATCTCCGAGGGCACCGTCGGGATGACCAGGGCCACCGGGAACTTCGGCGTCAACGCGCGGATCGCCGCCTCGAGCTCCGCGATGGGACGCTCGCGCAGCCGCGGCAGCGCCGTGACCAGGCCGGATTG
The DNA here is from genome assembly GCA_036397955.1 of Thermoanaerobaculia bacterium. GTDB lineage: Bacteria > Acidobacteriota > Thermoanaerobaculia > Multivoradales > UBA5704 > DASUNQ01. The sequence goes on from DASWHY010000620.1 coordinate 16,297, forward strand.
ATGGAAATCGCTCATCGTTGCCTCCGTTCACAACAGGGCGAGCAGCGCCAGCATGGCGGCGAAGCCGCCCACCAGCAGCACGGTCTCGCGCCGGCTCGCCGCCGGCGGCGGGGGCCGCACCGCCGCCCGCGCCAGCGCCAGGCCAGCCGTCATCGTCGCCAGCCAGCCGGCGGGGTTCCACCACAGCCACGAGATCGTCGGCGCCGCCAGCGCCAGCCCCAGGTTGGTGCCCAGACCGGCCGCCATTCCCGCCACCGCGTGGCGGCCGCGGACCGCGGGCGCCAGCACGCCGAGAGTGAAGACGCCGAGCAGCGGGCCGTAGAAGACGGAACCGACCAGGTTCACCAGCTCCAGCACGCCGGTGCCGCTGCGCGCGCAGGCCAGGCCGGCGAGGATCGCGAAGGTCCCCCAGGCGAGCGACGTGACGCGGCCGACCCACACGCTCTGCTTCCCCGCCTCGCGTCCCAGCACGTCCTCCAGGGTCACCGCGGCCAGCGAGTTGAGGGCCGAATCGATCGACGACATCGCCGCGGCGAGGATGGCCGCCACCAGCAGGCCGCGCAGCCCGGTTGGCAGGTAGCCGACGATGAACACCGGCACCAGGCTGTCCGGCGGGCGGCCGGCCAGGCGCGCCGCGAAGCCCGGGTCGCTGCGCAGCAGCCCGGCGAGCAGCAGCCCGAACCCGCAGTAGGTGAGGACCAGCGGGAAGCGCAGCAGGCCGTTGAGCAGCAAAGCGCGGCGGGCGGCGCGGTCGTCGCGGGCGGTGAGCAGGCGCTGGGCCTGGCTCTGGTCGCAGCCGTAATAGGAGAGGTAGAGGAACAGACCGCCGAGCAGCATGGGCCCGAGCGCGAAGCTCTCGGCCTGCGATCCCAAACCGGGCACCAGGGCCCGCAGCCGCTCCGCCGGGATCGCCTCCACGACCCCCGGCCGGCCGAGGAGGAAGAGAGCGGCCCCCAGGGTGCCGAGCCAGAGCAGCGCCAACTGCAGCACGTCGCTCCAGATGTCGGCGACGATCCCGCCCACGCTGGTATAGGCGACGCTGAAGAGACCGACCGCGAGGATGGCGGCGCCGAGGCCGATCCCGGTGGCGGCGGCGACCACCTGCGCCGAGGCGTAGAGGACGACCCCCAACGCCAGCCCGCGCGAGAGCAGGAAGGCCGCGGCCACGGCGCGGCGCGTGCCGCGCCCGAAGCGCCGCTCGGCGTAGGCGTAGATCGAGGAGCCGGGCACCGAGCGCAGGGCCGGCAGCAGGAAGGCGATCAGCAGGAGCATCGCCAGGGGCAGCGCCAGCTCGTACTGCAGCCAACGCAGCCCGCCGCCCTCGCGCAACGCGACGAACGCCGGGGCCCCGATGAGGCTCACCGCGCTCGCCTGGTTGGCGAGGATGGAGGCGCCCAGCGGTGCGCCGCGCATGGCGCGGCCGGCGAGAAAGTAGTCGGTGCCGGTGCGCTGCCGGCGGGCGATCGCCCACGCCATCGCCAGCACCGCCGCCAGATACGCGAGCACGATAGCGCCGTCGAGCGCCGGGAGCCGGACGCCGTCGTTCAGGCGGCGCCTCCACCGGCGACGGCCGGCAGCCGGCCGCCTCCGAGCACCGTCATGACCGCCGCGTTCCACCCCGCCGGGCCGGGTGCGGGAGCGACCTCGGCCAGGGGGAGCGCGGCCGCGAGCGCGCCGTCGAGCGAGCCGTCGCGGCGGGGGATGACGACCGGCCGGTCGACGGCCTGGAGCAGCGGCAGATCGTTGAGCGCATCGCCGAGGCCCACTGTTCCGCGCGGGGGCGCGAGCAGCGCCAGCAGCTGGCGGAACGCGACCCCCTTGTCGGTGGCGCCGGTGAGGTGGAAGAAGCGCCCGCCGCGGGTCACGCGCAGCCCCCGCCGCTCGGCCGCTGCCATCACCGCGGGCACCCGGGTTTCGTCGGCGAGGACGAAGGGCTCGTCGTGGTCCCGCGCCAGGGCCAGCCGGGCGGCCTCGCGGTCGAGGCCGGTGAGGCGGGACACCGCCTCGAGGGTGAGGGACGAGAAGCCGCGCAGCGTGGCCTGGGTCTCTCGCCCGATCTCCTCGAGGGCCCGGCGCAGCAGGTAATGACGGACGCCGCTGGCGATCGTGTAGTAGCCGGCGCCGTCGAACGGCATCAGGATCGCGCCGCCGTTCTCCACGATCAGGGGGGGGCGGAGACCCAGCCGATCGGCGAGGGGTTCCATCTCCGAGCGCGTCTTGCTGCTGGC
>DASWHY010000621.1:0-1708 GCA_036397955.1 Thermoanaerobaculia bacterium
CCGACGGCACGCGGCTCGCCTACCTGGCCCCCGACGCGCCCTCGGCCGAGGAGGAGAAGCGGCGCAAGGAGAAGTCGTTCGTCGTCGAGGTGGACCGCCAGGACCGCCCGCCGCGGCTGTGGGTGCAGGACCTCGCCGGCGGCGCCGCGCGGGCGCTGAGCCCGCCGGAGCATTTCGTGGCCGGCCTCGACTGGTCGCCCGACGGCGCGAGCGTCGCCTACGCCGCCGCGCTGCGGCCCGGCTTCGTGGGCCAGTTCCACACCCGGATCTACGCCGTCCCCGCCGCCGGCGGCGCGCCACGCGTCGTCGTCGACCGCGACGGCATGAACACCTCGCCGCAGTGGTCGCCCGACGGCCGCTGGCTCGCCTTCATCTCGAGCGACGGCCGGCCGGAGATGGTCTCGGCCTGGGGGCTGCACCTGGCGCCGGCCGAGGGCGGCGACCCGCGGCGCATCCGCAACTTGACGCCCGACAGTTGGGTGGCCGAATTCACCTGGGCGCCGGACAGCGGCTCGCTCCTCGCCGTGACCGCCATGAGCCCGTCGCAGCGCGGCGCGCGCATGTTCGAGCAGCCGCTCCTGCGCCTCTGGCTGGACGGGCGCCGCGAGGAGCTGGACCCCGGGCCCTATGTCCACTTCGCGCCGTCGCTCAGCCGCGACGGGCGGCGGCTTGCCTTCCGCTCCGTGGCCGCGCTCACCATGGGCGACGTCTTCGTGCTCGACCTCGAGGCCCGGGACGGCGGTCCGCCGCGGCGCCTGACCGAGGTCAACCCGGAGCTGGCGGAGCTGGCGCTGGGGAAGCTCGAGCCGATCCACTGGACCTCCGCCGACGGCATGGAGATCTGGGGGCTGCTGCTGACGCCGCCCGGCGCGGCCCCCGGGCGCCGCCTGCCGCTGGTGGTCTACGTGCACGGCGGGCCGATGGGCGGCTTCACCTACGGCGTCTTCCCGCAGTTCATCCACGCGGTGGGACAGGTCGAGCCCTATCCGGTCCAGGCCATGGCCAGCGCCGGCATGGCGGTCCTGCTGCCCATGCCGCGCGGCGGCTCGGGGTACGGCGAGGCCGGCTTCCACATGATCAAGAACGCCTGGGGCAAGGACGACTACCAGGACATCCTGAGCGGCGTCGATCACCTGGTGCGGCAGGGCGTCGCCGATCCCGACCGCCTGGGCGTCATGGGCGCCTCCTACGGCGGCTACATGACCAACTGGATCGTCACCCAGACCGACCGCTTCAAGGCGGCCTCGGCGATGTGCAGCATCAGCGACCTCACGGACCTCTATTACCTCTCGGACGCCGGCGAGGTCACCCGCGAGTACTTCGGGCTGCCCTGGGAAGCGCCGGCGGCCTACGCCGAGCACTCGGCCCTGACCTACGTCTCCCGGGTGACGACGCCGCTGCTCATCCAGCACGGCGAGAACGACCGCCGCGTGCCGATCGCCGGCGCCACCAAGTTCTACCGGGCGCTCAGGGACCAGGGCAAGGTCGTGGAGATGGAGATCTACCCGCGCGGCGGGCACGTCATCTACGAGCCCGCGCTCGAGCAGGAGATCATGCGCCGCAACCTCGAATGGTTCCGGCGCTGGCTGCGGCCCTAGGGCTCAGGGCAGGCCGCGGACGTAGCCGCCGTCGACCGGGATCGCCTGGCCGGTGACGAAGGACGCCGCCGGGGAGCAGAGGAAGGCGACCACCTCGCCGATCTCCTCCG
>DASWHY010000622.1:0-6296 GCA_036397955.1 Thermoanaerobaculia bacterium
CACCGGCGGGACGCCCCCGCTGGATCGGCAAGCCCCACCGCAGCCGCCAGCAGCGGGTCGGCCCGCAACTGCTCGTGGTCATTGAGATCCTCGTACCCCAGTGCCAGGCCGAAGACCCGCTGCGCCACCAACACCCCAACCTCGTGCTCCGTCGAGGTCGGATCCCGGTGGTCCACGAAGCAGGCCGCAAACCCTCCCACGATTCCTCGCTGCCGCTCCAGCTCAGCCAACAACGCGACGCCACCATCCGAGCTCAGCTGCCCACCCTCGAAGTCCACCCGCACCTCGCGCCGACGCCCCTCGCCCCAGCCTCCCAAGCTCAGCTGATCTGCGCTACACTGTGTCGTCAAAGGGCTGCCCTCCCATCGTGGCTTAAGTGTTTCTCGACAAACCACTTATACCACTTGGAGCAGCCCTTTTCTGACTCTATGGTGAGAAATCCGGGCTATCGCCGAGAGGCCGCGGCGATGCGGCAGGAGAATCGAGGGACAGGTTCGGAGCGGCAGCCCGGATCGGCGAGCGAAGACGCATCGCCACCACTCGCACCGGACGGGAGGTCGCGGCGATGAGACGCAAGGCCCTTGCGCCGCCGAAGACGTCGATCGGTCCGCTTTCACGGCGTGCTTCAGGCAGGAGGCGCCGGCACGACTTGGAAGAGCTCGTGCGCCGCATTCCCAAGGACTACAAGCCGGAGGAGCTTCACTGGGGGCCTCCCGTCGGGCGGGAGGTCTGGTAGAGAGGCATGAGGCTCACCTTCGCGGCGCTCGTTCTAACTGCCGTGGCTTGTGCCGCGGCTCCCGCGCCGGTCGATTGGCGGGACGTCGCGGTCTTGGAGCGCAACCGGGAAGGGGAAGCTCATCTCGCGCTGCCGACCTCGCTGCCGGGTTGCGAGCATCTGGGAATGACCCGCGTCTCGATCCCGCAGGGGGTGCCGGGGCTTCCTCCCGAGATCCTGGACACGCTCAGGAAGAAGGCGGCCCGGATGGGAGGCGATGCGCTGGTCCTCCTCCCGGGGAGGCGTGTCGTGGCGAACACTCTCCGCAGGAGCGTCTTTCGATGCGGGCCGGAAGCGCCGGCCGCGAACCGCTGGCGCCGCGAGCCCGCGGAGGCGGAGTGGGTGGTCGTGGACGAGGAGGCCGCGCGCTCGGCGGCCTCGGGCCGCGTCTAGCTTTCCGCTTCCACCGCCTCCCGCTCGATCTCGCTGATCCGTGTGATGTCGATGCCCAGACGGCCGTCCTCGCGGTCGAGGTGGAAGACGTTGACGAAGCGGGCGCCCCAGACGAGCTCCTCGGCCTTGTACGACGAGCGGGCGTGGACCTCCTGCGAGAAGGTCTCGTCGAGGCCCTTGAGGAGGATGAAGAACTCGGCGTCGGCGGCCAGGAGATCCTCTTCCGTCATCCCCCAGAGCGGGCTCTCGGGGGTGATCGGGTGGACGACCGTCCAGGAGAGGGGGAAGAAGGTCACCCGGTCGCGCTCCAGGGCGAGCTGGTCGAACTCCCGGCGGCTGCCGGCGCGGCGCCGGGAGAGCGAGACCTGCGCCGTCACCTCGATCAACTGGTTGCTGCGGCCGTTGACGATGCGGAACATGAAGGCCGTGCCGCCGTGGTAGGGGGCGATCAGGGCGCTGTCGCTGAACAGGATCTTGGCGGTCGGGCGGGAGAAGCGGGCGAAGACGAGGCCGGTCGCCAGCGCCAGCCCCATCAGCCCCACCAGCACCTCGATCGTCACCACCAGGTTGGCCGCCATGCTCGCCGGGTGGACGGCGCCGTAGCCGATCGTCGCCAGGGTCTGGATGCTGAAGAAGAAGCCCTTGACGAAGCGCTCGCCGACGCTCGTCGCGGTCACCCCGCCGAGCGCCCCCGGCCCGAGGGTGGTGTAGGCGGCGGCGAAGAGGGCGTTGACGAGCAGGAAACCGGCGGAGACGAACGCCAGGAAGCGCGGCCAGGAGACGGTGAGCAGGAAGTGGTAGAGGCTGAGGCTGGCGAAGGGGGTCAGCCCCTCGCGCTCGACGTTGAAGGTGCCGTCGCGGTTGAGCAGGCGCTGGCGGCTCTCGCTCGCCACCTTCGCCCCGAAGCCGAGGTCACGCGGCTCCGCCGCCGCGGGCGCCGGCAGGGCGGCGCCCGTCGCATCGGTTCGAAAAGGCGCAGGAGAGACTTGCGGCTCCACCCCGTACTCCTAGATGATGCGCAGTGTATCGCGCCCGGTCGGCCGGGCGCCTCTCTTGGAGGAGCGCAATGGAACCAAGCGTGGCGAGTCGTGGCAAGGAGAAGGTGATCGCGGGCATCCTGGGGATCCTGCTCGGGGGGCTCGGGGTCCATCACTTCTATCTCGGATCGACGACGGCGGGCGTGATCGAGCTGATCGCCACCATCTTCACCTGCGGCATCGCCGGGCTGGTGGGGATCGTCGAGGGCGTCCTGCTGCTGGTGATGAACGACGAAGAGTTCAACGCCCGTTACAACCGGCGCACGCCGGAGGGGATGGAGTTCGTCTTCACCAAGCCGAAGACGTAGACCCCGCAGCCGTCCCGCGCCCGAGCCGCGCCTCCGACTCGACCTTCGAGCGCGGCGGGATGGGAGTACCATCCCGCCGTGCGTTTCCTTTCCGCCGAGGCGCTCCTCCTCGACGTCTTCGACCTCCACGACGACGACCGCATCCTCACCTTCCTGACCCGCGAGCAGGGCAAGAAGCGCGGGGTCGCCAAGGGGGCGCGGCGCAAGCACAGCCGCTTCGCCGGGCAGCTCCAGCCGCTGGCGCGGGCGCGGGTGACCTGGTTCGAGAAGGAGGGGCGGGACCTGGCGCGGATCTCGGCGGTCGAGCTGGTGCGGCCGGCCCACCGCCTGCAGGAGGACCTCGAGGGGATCCTCCTCGGCAGCTACCTCGTCGACCACCTGCTGGAGTTCGCGCAGGAGGACGAGGCGAGCGACGCCCTCTTCCGCCTCCTCGACTCGACGCTCGAGGCGCTGCTCGCCGGGGTGGACCGCGACCTCGCGGCGCGATATTTTGAGAGCTGGACCTTGCGCCTGGCGGGCATCTTCCCGCCGCCGCGCGCCTGCCCCCTCTGCGGCGGCCCGTTCGGCGCCGGCGAGCGGGCCGCGGTCCTCCCGGCCAACGGCGACACGCTGATCTGCCCGCAGTGCGGTGGGGCGGGCGGCGGTCTGTGGATCGGCGAGGAGGCGCTGGAGCTCCTCCTGCGCATCGGGCGCGAGGCGCTGCCGCGGCTGGCCGCGGCACCGCCGGCGCCGGCGACGCTGCGGCAGGTCGAGGAGCTCTGCGCGCGGGTGCGCCGCCACTTCCTCCAACGCGAGCTGCGCAGCTACGAGGTCATCCAGCAGACCCGGAGCCGGCTCTAGGGACCGACATGCAAAGCCTCCAGGAGCTGATCCTCCGCCTCTCCACCTTCTGGTCCGAGCAGGGGTGCGTCTTGCAGCAGCCGCTCGACTTGGAGGTCGGCGCCGGCACGATGCACCCGGACACCTTCCTGCGCGTCCTCGGGCCGGAGCCCTGGCGCGTCGCCTACGTCCAACCCTCGCGCCGCCCGGCCGACGGCCGCTACGGCGAGAACCCCTTCCGCCTCGGCAAGCACCACCAGTTCCAAGTGATCCTCAAGCCCTCGCCCCAGGACGTGCAGCGGATCTACGTGCGGAGTCTGGAGGCGATGGGGCTCGATCTCGCCGTCCACGACCTCCGCTTCGAGGAGGACAACTGGGAGGCGCCGACGCTCGGCGCCTGGGGGGTGGGCTGGCAGGTGATGCTCGACGGCATGGAGATCACCCAGTTCACCTACTTCCAGCAGGCCGGGGGCATGGACCTGTCGCCGATCAGTTGCGAGATCACCTACGGCCTCGAGCGGATCACCATGTTCCTCGGCCTCTCGCGCAGCATCTACGACATCGAGTGGGTGCCCGGCGGTCCGCGCTACGGCGAGGTGCGGCAGCAGGAGGAGCGGGAGCTCTCCCGCTACTACTTCGAGGTCGCCGACGTGCCCTTCCTGCAGCAGCAATTCGAGGGCTTCGAGCGCGAGGCGAAGCGGTGCCTGGAGGCCAAGCTGGTGCTCCCGGCCTACGAGTGCGCCCTCAAGTGCTCGCACCTCTTCAACGTCCTCGACGCGCGCGGCGCGGTGTCGGTGACCGAGCGGGTGGCGCTGATGAAGCGGGTGCGCGATCTGGCGGTCGGCTGCGCGCGCGCCTATGTGGCAGCGCGCGAAGCGCTGGGCTGGCCGCTCCTCGCGGCGGCGCCGGAGGAGGAGACCACCCGTGTCGCCGGCTGAGGCGCGCGGCGAGTACCTCCTGGAGGTGCGCAGCGAGGAGATCCCGGCGCGCATGCTGCCGGGCGCCACGCGCGAGCTCGCGACCCGCCTCTTCGAGGAGCTGATGGCGCGCGGCCTCGGACCGCGCGAGGTGGACACCGGCTACACGCCGCGGCGCCTGGTGCTCGTCCTCTCCGGCCTTCCCGAGCGGGAGCCGGACCGCGACGAGCAGGTGATGGGACCGCCGGCGCGCGCCGGCTACGGCCCGGACGGCGCGCCGACGCAGGCGCTCCTCGGCTTCGCCCGCCGCTGCGGCGTGGCGCCGGAGGCGCTGGCGCGGGTGCAGACAGAGAAGGGGGAGTACCTCGCCGCGACGAAGCGGACGGCGGGGCGGGCGACGGCGGAGGTCCTCGCGGAGCTGGTGCCGCGGATCCTCGCCGCGCTCTCCTGGCCGAAGACGATGCGCTGGGGGAGCGGCGAAGGGCCGTGGGTGCGGCCGGTGCACGGCATCGTCTCGCTCTTCGACGGGCGGCCGGTGCCCTTCACCTTCTTCGGGGTGGAGACCGGCGACAGGACGGTGGGGCATCCCGTACTGTCGCCGCAGGAATTTCAGGTAAGGGGGGCCGAGCAGTATCGGCAGGAGCTGGCGACACGGCGCATCGAAGTGCGGCCGGCGGTCCGGAAGACGGCCTTGCTCGAGGGCATGCGCGAACGCGCGGAATCGCTCGGCGGCACGCTCGTCGACGACCCGGCGCTGCTCGAAAAGCTCGTCGCCCTCTGCGAGATCCCGGGCGTGCTCGAGGGGGAGTTCGATCCGTCGTACCTGGAATTGCCGCGCGAGGTCCTCGTCACCAGCCTGCGCGACCATCAGAGTGCCTTCACCGTCGCGGGACGCGAGAACGGCGGTCTGTTGCCCTCCTTCCTGACCGTCATGGACCGCCCGGACGACCCGGCCGGGCGGGTGCGCGCCGGCAACGAGTGGGTGGTGGCGGCGCGCCTGGCCGACGCCGGCTTCTTCTACGCCGAGGACCGCAAGGTCCCCCTGGCGGCGCGCGCCGGCCAGCTCGCGCACCTCGGCTTCCACGAGGCGCTGGGGAGCTACGCCGCGAAGGCCGACCGCCTGGAGGCGCTCGCCGGCTGGATCGCGCGGCGGCTCGGTTGGGAGGAGGAGGCCGGGCCGGCCGAGGAAGCGGCGCGGCTCCTCAAGCTCGATCTGACGACCGACATGGTCAAGGAGTTCACCTCGCTCCAGGGGGTGATGGGCGGCATCTACTTGCGCGAGCAGGGAGTGGAGGAGGCGGTCTGGCAGGCGGTCTACGACCAATATCTCCCGGCCTCGACCGAGGACCCGATCCCGCGCGGGCGGGTGGGGCGGGTGGCGGGGCTCGCCGACCGGCTGGACACCCTGGTCGGCTTCTTCGGCCTCGGGCTGGTGCCGACCGGCAGCCGCGACCCGTACGGGCTGCGGCGGGCGGCGCAAGGGGTGGTGCGGATCGCCCTCGAAGGGGAGATCGCGCTCGACCTCGACGCGGCGGCGGCGCAGGCGGTGGCGCTCTACGGCGCGAAGCTGACGCGGGCGGTCGGGCCGATCCTCGCCGACCTGCGGCCCTTCCTCGCCGACCGCGTGCGGTATCTCCTGGGGCTCGCCGGCTACGCCTACGACGAGATCGAGGCGGCGCTGGCGGTGGGGTGGAGCGAGCTGCCCGACCTGCGGGCGCGGGTGGACGCCGTGCACAAGGCGCGCGAGGAGGAGGGGTTCCTGACGGTGGCGCTGGCGGCGAAGCGGATCGCCAACATCCTGCGCGGCGTCGAGGAGGAGCTGGCGCTCGACGAGGCGCTGCTCGTCGAGGCCGCCGAGCAGGATCTATTCGCCGCCTACGAGGCGCTGGCGGCCGAGGTCGAGGCGGGGAGCGCCCGCCACGACCACGAAGGCGTGCTGCGGCAGGTGGCGCACCTGGCGCCCGTCCTCGACCGCTTCTTCGTCGAAGTCCTCGTCATGGCCCCCGACGAGCGCCTCCGCACCAACCGCCTGGCCCTCCTCCAACAC
>DASWHY010000623.1:0-2372 GCA_036397955.1 Thermoanaerobaculia bacterium
AGCGGCGGCACGACCGAGGAGATGACCACTCCTTCGGCGTGCGAGGGATCGACTCCCTGGCGCTGGAAGAGCGGCAGGAGGAGGGCGCCGTGCTCGTCGGCGGTGCGCTCGGTCTCGGTCGAAAGGCGGAAGCTCTCGAGCAGCTCGCCGCCGCGGGCGACGCCGAAGATGGTGTTCGTGTTGCCGACGTCCACCAGGACGAGGAGGCCCTCGCCTGCTCCCTGGCTGCTCGCGCCACGTCCTTTCCCCTTCATGGCTCCACCACCTCCCCCGCCGCCAGCGCCATCTCTTTCCCTCCCGCCTCCAGCCGCAGCCGTCCTTGCGCGTCGAAGCCGCGGAAGGTCCCCTCGACCTCGCCGTCGGCGGCGCGCAAGCGCAGGCGGTCCCCCGGAGCATGCTCGCTCATCGCGCGGTAGCGCTCCACCGCCGCCGCGACGTCGCCGTAGTCCCCGAGCTCCGCGGCCACGCTCTCGACCACCGCCCAGGTGAGCGCCGGCAGCGAGACCTCCGGCGCGCCTTCGAGCGCCAGCGAGGTGCCCACCCCCTGCGGCAGGTCGTCGCGGCCGTGCGCAAGGTTGACGCCGAAGCCGATGATCGCGGTGGCCTCGTCGCTTCCCGCCCGCAGCCGGCTCTCGACCAGCACGCCGCCGAGCTTGCGCCCGCCGACCCGCACATCGTTCGGCCACTTCAGGCGGCAGCGTCCGGGAAGGTAGCGGCCGAGGGCGCGGCAGAGCCCGACGCCGGCCAGGAGCGGCAGCGTCGGCAGGGCCGCGACCGGCGCCACCCGGCGCACCAGCGTGGCATACACCCCCTTGCCGCGCGGGCTCGCCCAGCTCCGGCCCTGCCGGCCGCGGCCCGCGGTCTGCTCGAGGGCGACGATCAGCGCCTCCGGCACCCGCTCGTCCTCCTTCTCGTACTCGCCGGCGATACGCTGGGCGAGCGAGTTGGTCGAGCCCACCCGCTCCAAGACCGCGAGGTTGGGCTCCCCGCCCGGGAGGGGTGGCCGCAGGGCCAGCAGCTCCTCCACGAAGCGGGCGAAGTCCATGACCAGGCCGGCTAGCCGCCCGCGGTGCCGATCGGCTCGAGCGTCGCGAGGATGCGCTCGCGCCGCTCCTTCATCTCCGCGAGGCGCGCGCGGTTGCCCTCGACGACCTGCGGCGGCGCCTTGGCGGTGAAGCGCTCGTCCCTGAGCCGCTGCTCGGCCTGGCGGATGGTCTCCTCCAGCTTCGCCAGCTCCTTCTCCAGCCGCCGGCGCTCCTCCTCCCCCAGCTCCTGCGCCGTCGCGCGCGGCAGCGCCACGCCGACGGCGACCCCCTCGACGAAGTCCTGGCGGACGTCGGTCGGGGGCGGTGCGACGTGCAGCGCCTCGGCGCGGCAGAGGAAGCGGATGAGCGGCGCCTGCTCGGCCAAGAAACGGTCGGTCTCCGGGTCCTTCGTCGCCCAGACCGCGACCTCCGCCTTGGCCGGCATCCCGCTCTCCGCCCGCAGCGCCCGGACGCGCGTCACGAGGTCGATCAACGTCCCGACCTGCTCTTCCACCCGCGCATCCTCCCAAGCCGCCTCGCGCTGCGGATACGAGGCGAGGACGATCGTCTCGGGATGGATGCGCTCGTGCCCGGGCAGGCGCTGCCAGAGCTCCTCGGTCAAGAACGGCATCACCGGATGGAGGAGCCGGAAGCTGCGGTCGAGGACGGTGAGCAGCACCTCACCCACTCGCGGCCGCGGCGCCTCGCCGAAGAGCGCCGGCTTCGCCAGCTCGATGTACCAGTCGCAGAGCTCGCCCCAGAAGAAGTGGTAGAGGCGGTGGCAGGCCTCGTCGAAGCGGAAGGCCTCGAGCTTCTCCCCCACCTCGGCGGCGGTGCGCGAGAGGCGCGAGAGGATCCAGCGCTCGGGCGCGGCGAGGCCGGCGACGTCGAGCGCCGGCTGCACCTCCGCCCCTTCGAGGCGCGAGAGGGCGAAGCGGGTAGCGTTCCAGATCTTGTTGCCGAAGGCGCGGTAGCCGGCCATCTGCTCGCGGTTGATCGGGACGTCGCGGCCGGGACTGTCGAGCGCGGCGAGGGTGAAGCGGACGGCGTCGGCGCCGTACTCCTCGACCAAATCCTCGGGATCGATCACGTTCCCCTTCATCTTCGACATCTTGACCCCTTCGGCATCGCGGATCAGCCCGGTCAGGTGCACGGTGTGGAACGGCGCCTGATCGGTGAAGTGGAGGCCGAACATCGCCATCCGCGCCACCCAGAAGAAGAGGATGTCGAAGCCGGTCACCAAGACGTCGGTGGGGTAGAAGGTGCGGAGGTCCTCGGTCTCCTCCGGCCAGCCGAGGGTCGAGAAGGGCCAGAGTGCCGCGGAGAACCAGGTGTCGAGGACATCGG
>DASWHY010000624.1:0-3295 GCA_036397955.1 Thermoanaerobaculia bacterium
CACTCTCGACGAGCGCTATCGCGAGGATGCGCGGATGCGCGCCGTCGAGTACACCGGCTATCGCCACGTGGAGGGCTGCGCGGAATGCGACTTGCGCCGGATCTGCGACGGTTTCTATGCGGACTATCTGGAGATCTTCGGGGCCGATGAGGCGCGACCGGTCTCCCTGGGCCAAGCGGTCGACGACCCGCAGCTCTACTCGCGGCAGCAGCCGAAGCGGATCCATCCGTTCGACGTGGCATGGGTGGGCGGCGGGGAGGGGTCCGCTAGAGAGGCCGGACCGATGTCCAGCTCGCCCGCGGTCGATCCGCGATGACACTCGCCCCCGGCACTCGCCTCGGCCCCTACGAGATCACCGCCAAGCTGGGCGAGGGCGGGATGGGGGTCGTCTTCAAAGCGAGAGACTTCCATTTGGGGAGGGAGGTCGCGCTCAAGGCCTTGCCCGAAGGATTTGCGAAGGACCCGGATCGGCTCGCCCGTTTCGAGCGCGAAGCCAAACTCCTCGCCCAGCTCAACCATCCCAACATCGCCCAGATCCACGGCCTCGAGATGCAGGGCGACACCCGCGCCCTCGTCATGGAGCTCGTCGAAGGCCCGACCCTCGCAGAACGGTTGGAGCAGGGAGCCTTGCCCTTAGACGAAAGCCTTTCCATCGCCCGCCAGATCGCCGACGCTCTGGAAGAGGCGCACGAGAAGGGGATCATCCACCGAGACCTGAAACCTCAAAACATCAAGGCTCCCATTGCAGGGAAAGTCAAAGTTCTCGACTTCGGTTTGGCCAAGGCGCTCGATCCGGTCGGGAGCTCGTCGGCTCTGCCGGCGGACTTCGCCCATTCGCCGACCGTCACCTTCGGGGCGACGCGGGAAGGAGTCATCCTCGGCACCGCGGCGTACATGGCGCCAGAGCAGGCGCGCGGCGGCGCGGTCGACAAGCGGGCCGACATCTGGGCGTTCGGAGTGGTGCTCTACGAGATGCTCGCCGGCGGGCGGCTCTTCGCCGGCGAGAGCGTGGTCGACGTTCTCGGGGCTGTGATGCGGCAGGAGATCGACTTCGGCCGCCTGCCGGCGACGACCCCGCGGGAGCTGCGCCAGCTGGTGCGCCGCTGTCTCGAGCGCGACCCGAAGCGGCGCCTGCGCGACGTCGGCGACGCGCGCCTCGTGCTCGCGGAGCTCATCGCCAGCGGTGGGGACCAAGACGTGCCCGTGGTCGGTGGCGCGCCGCTCGCCGCCACCACCGGCAAGCGGCGGCTGGGTTTCGCCGCCGCGACGGCTGCGGGTCTCGTGGCGGCGGTGGCGCTGGGCTGGGCGCTGCGCGGCGGGACGATCTCGCCACCCAAGCCCTCCTTCCGCTTCCAGAGACTCACCTTCCTGCCAGGCGTCGAATGGGCGCCCGAGCTCTCGGCCGACGGCAAGACGCTCTTCTTCGCCGCCGGCGACGCGGAGGAGAGCGCGCTCTACTCGGTTCCGGTCGGCGGCAAGAAGCCCGCCGTGTTGACACCCGACGTGCGCGCCTTCCACGACTCGCCGCGGCTCTCTCCGGACGGCTCGCTCCTCGTCTTCGCTTCGAGCCGGGACGGCGGCGGTCTCTTCCTGATGGGCGTCAACGGCGAATCCGTGCGCAAGCTCGCCGACGCCGGCAACGATCCCGCCTGGTCGCCCGACGGTCGCTCGATCGCCTACTCGACCGAAGAGTTCTTCCTGCCGAACGACGGCATCGACGGGGGGAGGCTGGGCGTCGTCGACGTCGCTACGGGCAGCGCGCGGCTCCTCACCACCGGCGACGGACACCAGCCGGCTTGGTCTCCCTCCGGACGGCGCATCACGTACTGGAGCGTGCCCGAGGGCAGAGGCGATCGCGATATCTGGACGATCGGCGCGGACGGCGGCTCGCCGGCGGCCGTGGCGCGCCATCCCGCCGTGGACTGGAACCCGGTCTGGTCCGGGGACGGCCGCCACCTCTACTTCCTGAGCGACCGCGGCGGCGCCATGAACCTCTGGCGCGTCGCGATCGACGAGAAGAGCGGCCGCCAGCTCGGGGCGCCCGAGAGCGTGCCGCTCCCCGCCGACGAAGTGATCTATCTCGCTCGCTCCGGCCGGCGCTGGGTCTACGCTGGCTATTCGTCGCGCTCGCTCGTCCAGCGCTTGGCGCTCGATCCTGCCCGGGCGGCTGTGGTCGCCGCTCCGCGCCTCGTTCTGTCGACGACGAGGAGCATCCGGAGCGTCGCCGTCGCGCCGGACGGCAGCCGGATCGCCTTCACCACCGTGCGGCCGCAGGAGGATCTCTACGTCGTCGGAGCCGAGGGCGGCACGCCGACCCAGCTCACGGACGATCCGGAGTTCGACCGTTACGTCTCCTGGGCGCCGGACAGCGAGCGGATCGTCTTCTCCTCCGATCGCGGAGGGAAGTACGAGCAGTGGACCATCCGGCACGACGGCAGCGGCCTCCAAATGCTGACGCGAACGAAGTTCGACTCGGGATGGTGGCCGGCGCTGTCGCCGCGGGCCGACCGGCTCGCGGTGAGCCTGGGGAAGGGAATCGGCATCTTCGGCGGCGGCCCCACGCCCTGGGAGAAGCTCGACCGCATCGCGCCGCCCGACTCTCTCTCGGGCTCGAACTTCAGCGGCAGTCGCTGGTCGCCGCTCGGGGACCGGCTGGCTGGGTACGTCTACCGCGGCAACGAACCGCGGCGCGTCGCCGTGCTCGACCTGGCGACGAAGACCTATCGTCTCTTCGAGCCTCCGTCGTGGCCGATCGGCTGGTATCCGGACGGTCGCCGCCTGCTCGTCGACTACCGGCGGGGGCTCGCGGTTCTCGACCTCGCGACATGGGAGGCCGCGCCGGTGAGCGGCAGCCCGGAGCTCCGTGGGCGAGTCTCGGCGAGCCGCGATCTGCGCACGCTCGTCACGCTCGAGCGGCAGCAGGAGGCCGACGTCTGGCTCGCCGAGGAGCTGCCGGCATCGTGAGCTCGGGTCGGCACGGATTCGACGAGATCAGCGCTGCGCGCCGCAGATCGCCTCGGCGAGCCGCCGGCCGTCGGGAACGCCGAGTCCCGTGCGCCGGTTCCACCCGGAGCGCTCTTCGGTGTCGCTCCCCTCGATCCGCCGCACCGGCCGGATCGCCCCGGCGCGCACGAGCAGCTCGAAGTTTCGATAGAGAATCGGCGTGAAGAGGCCGATCGGCCGGCCGAGCATCTGATTGATTCGCGCCACCAGACCGGCCCATACCGGGGCCGCGGCGCTGGTGCCGGCGCCGACGTGCCAGGCGCCGAAGCCGTAGACGCGGTAGCCGCTCTCG
>DASWHY010000625.1:0-2540 GCA_036397955.1 Thermoanaerobaculia bacterium
TGCGCGAGAGACGCCGCAGATGCGATAATGCGGAGCACAACCCGCAAGCACGGAAGGGAGCTCCGCATGGCCGCCACCGGCGTCGCTCGCGTCGATTCCCTCTTCGCCGGCGCGGGGGCGCCGATCGCCGCCGGCGACCCCGATCCCGACGCCGTCGGGGCCATCCAGGACCTCCTGCGCGGTCACGGTGTCAGCAACCTCCCCGGGCTCCTCGGCGCGAGCCGCGGGCGCTTCGGCCCGCGCACCGCGCAGGCCGTCCGCACCTTCCAGCGGACCTCCGGCCTGGCCGAGACGGGGGCGGTCGACGGCCCGACGCTCCGCGCCCTGGCGCAGAGGCCGGCCCGCGAGCCGCGCGCCAGCCGCCCCTACCTGGCGCTGGTGCTCGACGTGCTCTTTGCCGGTCTGCCGCGCCTGATGAGCATCACCAGCGAGTTCGAAGGGGCGGGGCGCTTCGCCGCCTTCAACGCCAACAGCGACCGCGCCGGGCTCTCCTTCGGCCTCATCCAGTGGGCGCAGCGGCCGGGGAGGCTGCACGAGCTGCTCCAGGCCTTCGCCGCGCGGCGGCGCGACGCGTTCCTGCGGGTCCTCGCGGGCGGCGACGAGGCGCTCGCCGACGCCCTCCTCCGCCACACCGCCCGCCCCTCCGGCGGGGTGAACGCCACGACGGGGGTCACTGTCGATCCACGCTTCGACCTCGTCGCCGAGCCGTGGGCCGGCCGCTTCGCCGCCGCCGGCCGCGACCGCGACCTCCAGCGCGTCCAGGTCGACACGGCGGTCGAGGCTTTCGACCGCTCGCTCACGGCGATCGCGCAGTTCGCCGGCGGCCGCGTCCGCAGCGAGCGCGGGGTCGCCTTCCTGCTCGACCTCGCGAACCAGCACGGTGACGCCGGCGCGCGGGGGATCTTCAACCGGGTCCAGCGCCCCGGCATGGCGGAGGCCGAGCTGCTCGCGGCGATGGCGAAGGAATCGGTGGCACGAGTGCGCGCTCAGTTCGGGGAAGGGGCGGAGACTCGCTCCACGGCGGCGCGCCGCCGGTCCTTCCGCACCAGCCCGGTCCTCTCGGACCAGCCGTTCACGCGCACCTGATCGGCAGTTCCCGCCAGAGGACAGCCGCTAGAATCCCCGCGGTCCGCGACGAGGAGGGGACGATGAACGGCGGCGACCGGCTGGCGGGGGTGCTGGAGCGGCGGGGGGTGCGCACGCTGTTCACGCTCTGCGGCGGGCACATCGCGCCGCTGCTCGTCGGGGCGAAGCGGCGGGGCATCCGGGTGGTGGACGTGCGGCACGAGGCCGACGCGGTCTTCGCGGCGGACGCGACGGGGCGCTTGACCGGGGCGCCGGGGGTGGCGGCGGTGACCGCGGGGCCGGGCGTCACCAATGCCATTACCGCCCTCAAAAACGCGCAGATGGCGCCGTCGCCGCTGGTGCTGATCGGCGGCGCCACGGCGACGCTGCTCAAGGGGCGCGGCGCCCTCCAGGACATCGACCAGCAGGCGCTCGTGCGGCCGCACGTCAAGTGGCTGGGCTCGCCGCGCTCGGTGCGCGAGCTGGCACCGGCCCTGGAGCGCGCCTTCCACGAGGCGGCGGCCGGGCTCCCCGGGCCGGTCTTCTTGGAGGTGCCGGTGGACCTCCTCTACGACGAGTCGCTGGTGCGCCAGTGGTACCTCGCCGGCACGAGCGGCGGCGGTCTCGCCGGCTGGGGGCTGCGCCGCTATCTCGAGCGCCACCTCAAGAAGCTTTTCGCCCGCGACGCCGGGCCGCCGCCGGCGCCGCTGCCGCCGGCGCCGCTCCAGCCGCCGCGCCGCGCCGTGTCGCAGGCGGCGCGCCTCCTCGCCGGTGCCGAGCGGCCGGTCCTAGTGGTCGGCGGCCAGGCGGTGCTGCGCGCCACCGAAGTGGGGGAGGTGGCGACGGCGGTGGCGGCGCTGGGCCTGCCGGTCTATCTCGCGGGCGGCGCGCGCGGCCTCCTCGGCGCCGAGTCGCCGCTGCAGCTCCGGCACCGGCGGAAGGAGGCGTTGCGCGAGGCCGACCTGGTGATCCTGGCCGGGATGCCCGCCGACTTCCGGCTCGACTACGGCCGCCACATCGCGCGCGGCGCGCGCCTCGTCGGCGCCAACCTCTCGCGCGGCGACCTGGTGCGCAACCGCAAGCCGGACGTGGCGGCGCACGCCGACCCCGGGCTCTTCCTGCGCGCGCTGGCGGCGGCGGTGGGCGGGCGCCGCGCCGGCGGCAAGGCCGCGGCGCGCGGCGAGTGGCTGGCGCGGCTGCGGGCGCGCGACGAGGAGCGGGAGCGCGAGGTCGCGGAGCAGGCGCGGCAGCCGGCGGACGGGTACTTGAACCCGCTGGCGCTCTGCCGGGCGATCGACCGGCAGCTCGGGCCGGAGAGCCTGATCGTGGCCGACGGCGGCGATTTCGTGGCGACGGCGGCGTACACGCTGCGGCCGCGGGCGCCGCTCTCCTGGCTGGACCCGGGGGCGTTCGGGACGCTGGGGGTGGGCGGGGGGTTCGCGCTGGGGGCGAAGCTGGCGCGGCCGGAGGCGGAG
>DASWHY010000626.1:0-12374 GCA_036397955.1 Thermoanaerobaculia bacterium
TTGAAGGGGGAGACGACCCCGAAGACGCCGTAGGGCAGCAGGACGCTCTCGGTCGACTCGTGGGGCTGGAGGCGCGCCAGCGGCCGGGCGTAGCCGGCGTTCTCCTCGAGGAGGCCGGCGTAGTAGCGCAAGAGGTCGGCGGTCTCGGCGACCTCGCCCAAGGCCTCGAGCCGGTTCTTGCCGACCTCCCAGGCCATGAGCGCCGCCAGCTCGTAGGTGCGCTCGCCGATGCGCTCGGCGGCGGCCCGCAGGATCGCCACGCGCCGCTGCCAGCCGAGGCCGCGCCAGGCCGGGAAGGCGGCGTCGGCGAGCTCGACGGCGCGCGCCGCCTCGGCGGCGGTGGCGCGCTGCGCCCGGCCGATCACCACCCGGGTGTCCACCGGCGAGCGCAGCTCGCGCTCCCGGCCCTCCGGCGACGGCCCGCCGCCGATCGCGTTGGCGCAAAGCTCGCCGAAGCGGCCCTCGACCGCGGCCGCCGCGGCCTCGAACGCCGCGTGGGTCTCTTCGGAGCCGCTGATCGTCGTATAGGTGACCTTCCCCGGCTCGCTCATCACGCCTCCTCCGCCGCGACCTCGGCGAGCGCCCGCCCGAGACGCGCGCCGATCTCGTCCAGCTCGTCCTCGCCGATCGTGAACGGCGGCGCCACCAGCACCAGATCCCCGCGCTCGCCGTCGACGTGGCCGCCGTTCGACCAGACCAGCAGCCCATGGTCGCGGGCCCGCGCCGCGACGCGCTCGGCCAGCCGCCGCGCGCGCGGCAGCGGCTCCCGGCTCTCCCGGTCGGCGACCAGCTCGACGGCGGCGAAGAGGCCGATCGACCGCACGTCCCCGACCAGCGGCAGCGCGGCGAGCGGCTGGAGCGCCGTGCGCAACCGGGGCGCGAGCGCCGCGCAGCGCTCGACCAGCCGGTCGCGCTTGAGGACGCGCAGCGCCGCCAGCCCGGCCGCGCAGACGACCGGCGTGTGCGAGTAGGTCTGGGCGTGGGCGAAGTTCCCGCTTCCCTCTCGTAGGGTGTCGAGAATGGCGTCGGTCGCGACCATCGCCGAGAGCGGAGCGTACCCTCCGGAGAGGCCCTTGCCGAGCACCAGGATGTCCGGCGCCAGGTCGTAGTGGTCGATCGCCAGCCAGCGGCCGGTGCGCCCCATCCCGGTCAGCACCTCGTCGGCGATGAGCAGGACGTCGTGGTCGCGGCAGAGCGCCGCGATCCGCCGGTAGTGCGCCGGGTCGGGCACGACCGCACCGCCGGCGCTGCCGAGGATCGGCTCGAAGAGGAACGCGGCGACGGTCTCCGGGTCCTGCCGTTCGAGCTCGTCGGCGAGCGCGTCGCCGGTGCAGGCCGGAGAACAGGGATCCCGGTAGGGGTCGGGCGCCGGGACGGACGGCAGGTCGAGGAGGAGCGGCACGAACGGCCGCCGGTAGGACTCGCGCCCCGAGAGCGCCAGCGCCGCCAGGGTGTTGCCGTGGTACGAGGGGCGGCGGCTGATCACCTTCCACTTCCGCGGCCGCCCGCGCTCCACCCAGACCTGACGGGCGAGCTTGACCGCGGCCTCGACCGCGTCCGAGCCGCTGGTCAGGAAGTAGCTCCGGCGCAGCGGCGACGGCAGGACCTCGGCGAGCTCGGCCGCCAGCTCCTCGGCCGCCGCGTTGGTGAACTGCATGCCGTTCACGTAGGCGAGGGTGCGCGCCTGCTCGCCGATCGCCCGCGCGATCTCCTCGACGCCGTGGCCGAGATTGACGGTGTAGGCGCCGCCCACCGCGTCGAGATAGCGGCGGCCGGCGGCGTCCTCGATCCAGCAGCCCGCGCCGCGGACGGCGAGCGGCAGCGAGCCGTCGAGGCGGCGGCGGAAGAGGGGGCCGGTGAGGGCCGGCAGGGGAATTTCGCTCACCAGTGAAGCAAAGCCACGGGCGCCAAAGCTGCACCGATGGCAGCGACCTGCAGCGCCAGGACGATCAGCGCCTGCCTTGGGGCCTCCGGCAGCCACTTGATCGCGAAGAACCCCACGGCAGGCAGCTGCAAGAGCATGAGCAGCTGCCAAATGTGGGCTGCCGAGCCCTCATCGGCCTGCGGAGCAGGACCGAAACGGGCAAGGTGAACGAGGATGGTGAGAACAGCGGCGGACGCGAGTATCAGTGGAAGGAACGCGCTCGGGCGCTTCAGCATTGCGAAGACCGTCATGCGTAAGCCTCCTGGCCTTGATCTATCGCCATCGATCTCCAGGTTTCCTCACGTAATGCGCCAGCACATAGGGCCAAGGAATGACAATCAGGTCCGCCACAACCGCACCTACAAACCCTTTGGTGAGCCCGCTTGCGATTGGGTCCAATTGGCCGGCAGACGACAGCGGCAGGGCCACCGCTAGCAACCATACGGACTTGTAGAACAATTGCAGGATCAGCAAGGGCAGCATCGCCAGGGGATAGCGAATCCCTAAGCCCATCAAGGCAGAATATGCCGCCCAAAAGCTGAACGCAACGCCATGCATCGGGTCCCACGGTTTCCCGTGGTTGATCAACGCAGGCCATACATCCATCCCCACGCCCACGAATGTCAGAAAATAGAGAGATCTCATCAAATACAGGCGGAGCGTCGATACTTCGTCAGCCATGGTACGACCTCCCCAACCGGTTTGAACGCAATCTGTTGGTTGGCATTGTACTAGAGCGAGCTGGACCTCGCGCGCTCATCCGGTCGCGTTGGTCACCAGCGTCGTCAGCAGTGGGTTGCCGGGGTAGAGCCGGCGCCCGCGGCGCAGCACCCGCTCGGCCTCGGCGCGCAGCTCGAGGACGCGCAGGGTCTTGACCGCCTCGGCGTAGGCGGCGGCCGAGGGGTGGTCCTCGACCATCCGTCGCAGGGTCGGCCCGACCGCGCGCGGCCGGCCGGCGAGAGCGTAGAGCAGCGCCAGGTTGGCGTAGGCGCGCGGGTCGGCGGGGAAGAGCTCGATCTCGCGCTGGAAGGCGGTCTCGGCCGCGGCGACGTCGCCGAGGTCGGCCAGGGCCCTGCCGCGCAGCAGGTGGAGCCCCTGCAGCAGCTCCGGGTCCGGCGTCTTGCGCTCCCTGTAGACCAGCACCGCCTGATCGATCAGCCGCAGCGCCTCCTCGTAGCGCTCCTGGGCGTGGCGCACCGCGGCCAGGGTGAGGAGCGGCCGGACCCGCACCGACCCCGCCTCGGCCGACGCCTGCGCCGCCCGCTCGGCCGCGGCGAGGTCGCCGCGCGCCAGCGCGATCTGCGCCAGCAGCCCGTGCGCGAACGAGGGGTGGGCGACGAGCGCCAGGCGGGCGTGCTGCTCGGCTTCCTCCAGCCGCCCGAGCTCGAGGTAGAGCGAGGCCGCCGACATGGCGACGTGCGGCGATCCCGCGCTGGCGCGGAGCGCCTCCCGATAGGCGGCGAGCGCCTCCTCGGGCCGCTCGAGCTTGGCCAAGCTGTGGCCCAGGAACTCCCAGGCGTCCGGCATCCGCGGGTTCTCGGCGAGGACCCGCCGGAAGGCGGCCGCGGCCGCCGCGTGCTCGTGGCGGGCGGCGTGGCGGAAGCCGGTCTGGAGGTCGCCGAGCGATCCCACCCGGGTCTTGGGATCGGGGAGCGGCTCGCCGGCGGGCCCGGCGGCGCCGCCACCGCCGACGTAGCCCAGGGCGATCATCGCGCGGCGCGACTCCTCGTCCACCGCGGCGGGCGGACGCAAGCGGCGGTCGTGGTCGTCCAGGGCACGCCGTAGCGCCGCGAAGGACCGCCGCTCGCTCGCTCGCAGGTTCCGGCGCTCCGCGGGGTCGCGCCGCAGGTCGTAGAGCTCCGGGTCCGGGCCCGCGATGAGATGATGGTCGCCCTGGACGACCGCGGCGAGCTCGCTCCAGCCGAAATGCAGCCGCGGGTAGAAGGTCTCGGCGTAGATCGCCCGCTCGCCGGTTGCGCCCCCCACGCGGTCGCCGCCGGTGAGGAGCGACCGGCCGGGCCAAGCCGGCGAGCGCGGCAGATCGAGTAGCTCGGCCAGGGTGGGCGCGACGTCGACGAGCGAGACCGGAGCCGCGACGCCCGTCCCGGCGCGCTGCCGGCCCGGCAGCTTGAGCAGCAGCGGCACCTGGATCGCCTCGCGGTACAGCAGGACGCCGTGCTCCAGCTCGCCGTGCTCCCCCAGCCCCTCGCCGTGGTCGGAGACCAGCAGGACGATCGCCCGGTCGTAGACCTCCAGCCGGCGCAGCTCCGCCACGAGGTCCCCGACGACGGCGTCGGCGGCGGCGATCTCGCCGTCGTAGGGCGACCGGCCGGGGCGGGCGAAAGGCGCCGGCGGGTCGTACGGGGTGTGCGGCTCGTAGAGATGGAGGAAGAGGAAGAACGGTCGCCCGGCGACGTCGCGCAGCCACTCGAGCGCCGGGCCCAGGGTCTCGCCGCCCCGGCGCTGGAGCCCGCCCAGCCCGCGGCCGGTCTGGTACTCGATGTCGTCCTCGTAGAGATCGAAGCCGGCGCGCAGCCCGCCCCGCCCCTGGAGCACGTAGGCCGACACCGCTGCGCCGGTGGCGTAGCCGGCGGCGCGCAGGAGGTGCGGCAGATAGGGGAGCTCGCCGGCGGCGATGCGCGCCTCGTCGAGCGGATAGCCGACGTTGTCCCGCACGCCGTGCGCCTCCGGCCAGAGACCGGTGAGCAGCGACGCGTGGGCCGGGAAGGTGAGCGGGGTCACCGTGTAGGCCCGCTCGAAGAGCACGCCGTCGCGGCGGAGCGCGTCGATCGCCGGCGTCTCGACGCCGCGATAGCCGTAGGCCGGCAGGTGATCGGACCGCAGGGTGTCGATCGAGATCAGGACGACCGGCGTCCCGGCCACCACCCCCGGCGCGCCGTCGCGGCGGGCGCAGCCGGCGAGCGCGACAAGGGCCAGAGCGACGGCCGCGGCGCCGCCCGGCTTCAACCCGGCCCCTTCGGGAGCCCCTCGAGGAGCGAGCGGGCGCGAGCGCGATCCGCGGCGTACTTCGCGGCGGGGGCGTCCGCGGCGAAGCGCGCCAGCGCCGGCCGCGCCAGGTCGGGCCGGCCGTGCTTCGCCGCCTGCAGGCCCAGGTTCCAGAGCGCGTCCCAGAGGTCGGGCCGGCGCTCGACCGCCTCGCCCCAGGCCTCGAGGGCGCCGTTGACGTCGCCGAGCTGGAAGAGGGCGACCCCGAGGTTGTTCCAGGCCTGGGCCAGCCCCGCCCGCCTGCCGAGCGCCTTGCGCGAGGCGTCGCGCGCCTGCTGCCAGTGGCCGAGGCGGAGCTCGACCAGGCCGATCTCCTCCCAGGCCTTGGGGTTCTCGGGGTCCGTGGCCAACACCCGCTGGAGGGTCGCGAAGGCCTCGCGCTGGCGGCCCGCCTCCGAATGGGCCACCGCCAGCGCGTTCAGAGCGTCGAGGTCGCCGGCGTCGGCGAGCGGCTGGAGGACGGCGACCGCCTCGGTGGTCCGTCCGGCCCCGGCCAGCGTCAGACCGAGCTGGCGGCGCAGGCTGTCGGAGGCCTTGCCCGCGGCGCGCGCCTTCTCCATGACCGCCAGCGCCTCGGCCTCGCGCTCCGCCTCGAGCAGGCAGTTGACGAGCAGGTCGTAGCCGAGCGGCATCGGCCGCGCCGCCACCAGCTCCTGGGCGAGCTTCAGCGCGCGCGGCAGGTCGCCCAGGGAGTAGGCGTCGATGAGCTGGTGGATCTTGCGATCGAGCGCGACGAGGTTCTTGGGATCGTCCTCGGGCCCGAAGCTCGTGCGCGACGCGGGCGCCGAAGCGAGGTAGCCCAGGCTGCGCAGCCGCGCCTCCTCCTCGGCGCCGAGCGCGCCGCGCGGCGGCGGCCACTGCGACTCGGCGGGCAGGAGGTCGAAGGCGGCGCGCGCCGCCCGTCGCTCCTGGTCGAGCCGGTTCTGGCTCTCGGCCGCGTCGGCGGTCAGGTCGTAGACCTCCGGCAGCGGCAGCGCGATGAACTTGAGGGCCCGCGGACCGGCGCGGCGCAGGACGCCGCGCAGCGGCGCCCAGCCGCGGTTGAGCGCCGCCGACAGGGCTTCGAAGTAGGCGTCGGGCTCGTCCTGCCAACCGGCGAGGAGCGACCGCCCCGGGCGCATCTGCCCCGGGGCGGCAGGGGCCGGCAGCCCCAGCGCCGCCAGGACCGTCGGGAAGATGTCGACGTGGCGGGCGGCGCGCCCGTCGCGACCGCGCGCGACCCCGGCGCCCCAGAGGACCAGCGGCACCTTGAGGGTCGCCTCGTAGGCGAAGAGACCGTGCGTCTCCTCGCCATGGTCGCCCAGGCCTTCGCCGTGGTCGCTGGTGACGAGGATGAGACACGGCGGCTCGCGTCCCTCGAGATGGGGGCGCAAGAGGGGCGCCAGGAAGGCGTCGGTGGCGGCCACCTCGCCCGCGTAGGGATCGCTCTTGAAGCGCGTGGCCCAGGGCTCGGGGGGGGCGTAGCGGGCGTGCGGATCGTAGAGATGCACCCAGGCGAAGCGCGGCTTGCCGCGCCGCGCCTGCCACCAAGGGAGTGCCGCTGCGACGACCTCGTTGCCCGGCCGCTCAGCGAGCACGAACTGGGTCTCGTCGGCGCCCTGGGTCGTGCGGTCGTCGTAGACCTGGAAGCCGCGGTCGAGCCCATAGCGCGAGTCGAGCGGGTAGGCGCCGACGAAGGCGCCGGTCGCGTAGCCGGCCTGGCGCAGCACCGTCGCCAGGGTGGGAAGGGTCGCCGGCAGGCGGAAGCCGCTGTTGTCGCGGATGCCGTGCTGGTAGGGGTAGAGGCCGGTGAGGATGTTGGCGTGCGACGGCAGGGTGACGACGTTGTGGGCGTGGGCGGCAGTAAAGACCCGTCCGCCCGCAGCGAGGCCGTCGAGGTTCGGCGTCGCGGCGCGCCGGTTGCCGGCGAAGCCGGGGGCGTCGGCGCGCAGGGTGTCGATGGTGACGAGAAGGACGTCCGGCCGCGGCGCCGCGGCGGCGGCAGCCGGCGCGAGCAGGAGGACGAGCGCGCCGGCTGCCCTGAGCTTCATTCCCTACGCTACTGCCAGCGCAAGGTCAACCCCAGACGGACGACCCGCGGACTCAGCCGCTCCCGCACCAGGTTCGCGCTCCCGAGGTCGAGCCGGCGGTCGCGCTGCAGGATGTAGTTCTCGTTGGTCAGGTTGAAGCCGTCGACCCCCAGCAGCAGGGTCAGGTCGCCGACCTGGAACTCCTTCTCGACGCGGGCGTCGAACACCACGATGTCGTCGTTGCGGAATTCGTCGATCGTGCTCGTCGTCTGCGCCAACACCCGCCCCGGATCGCCGCGCGAAGCCCGGAAGACCGGTGGCGAAGCGTACCCCTCGCGCCCGGTGACGCCCGCCGCGACGTTGAAGCCCCAGGGGCGCTCGGGCGCTACTTGATAGAGGCCGTAGAGGCTGAACGACCAGCGCGAGCCGACGAAGACGTCCCCTTTGGCGCCCGACGCCTGGCTGGTGAAGATGTCGTTGCCGTCGCCGGCGGTCAAGCCGTCCCCGACGGTGTTGGTCGGGTCGTCGTGGAGGATCGACTGGGGACCGACGTCCCACTCCCAGTCGCTCCAGGTGACGTGCCCGCGGGAGGACCAGCGGTTGGCCAGGCGTTTGTTGAAGTTGGCGCTCAGTCCCAGGTAGTCCTGCTCGCTGTCGCTGTTGGTCAGCAGGAACCCGCCGGTGAAGGCGACATCGTCGCGCAGGCCGTAGACCGGGATCGGTCCCGAGGACGAGCCGTCGGGCAGCGTGCCGGTGACCGTCTGCTTGAGCTCGAAGTCGGCGCGCGTCCACGGCCGCACCTGCCCGCTCACCGGGTCGACGACCAATCCCTGTGTGTCCTCGGGAATGTCTCTGAGTTTGCGCATGGTGAGGGTGAGACCGCCCGCGAAGTCGGACCGGAAGCGGTGCTCGACACCCAACGTCACCTCGTCGGTCATCATCGGGTCGAGGTCGCGGTCGTTGACGTTGGCGCTCACCAGACTGGCGGGGTTGTCGGGGTCGAAGCCGTAGGGATAAGCGAAGTACAGGCTCGGCACGTCGCCGGGGTCGAGGACCAGATTGCCGTTGGCGTCGGTGAAGTAGAAGTAGGCGTAGGAGTATCCACCCGCCGGGTTGACGCGCAGGAAGTAGTTCTGCCCGAGCTGCTGGGCGAACTGCGAGAAGGTCGCCCGCGCCAGAGTGCCGCGCTCCTCGCCGAAGGCGCGGGTGACGCTCAGCCGCGGCACCAGCGACTCCCACTCGAGGTCGCCGCCGTCGTTGCCCTGGAAGCGCAGCTCGGGGATGAAGCCCTGGGCCTTCGGGTTCTCGGGGCTGACGCTCGGCAGGTTCTCACCCCCCTGCTTGTCGTAGCGCACGCCGGCGGCGATCGTCCAGCGCTCGACGCTCAACGTATCCTGCACCCACGCCGAGTCGTACTCGGTCTTGATCGACAGCACGCGGTTGCGCGGGAAGCGGGCGATGGCCAGGCTGCCGTCGTAGTAGAAGACGTTGACGCCGCGCGGCCAGACGGTCGTCGACTGGTTCTCCTGCTCGCGGAAGCCGGCGCCGAACTTGAGCTCGTTGTCGGTCCGGCCGGCGGTGAAGAAGTAGCTGGCGTCGAGCCGCCCCTGTTGGAGGTCCGCATCCTGGGCGAAGTCGAAGCTCGAGCCGTGGAGGATGAAGTCGCCGTCGGTGAAGACGTCCGCGTCGCGGCCCCCCTTCGGGGCCAGGGTGAACTCGGCGGGGTGGTCCCTGCTCCACAGCGCGGTGACCGAGAAGTTGGAGCCGAAGAGGTGGCTGTCCTCGACCTTGACGATCGTCTGCGGCGTGGTCTGGTTATGGGTCGCCGCCTCCAGCGGGAAGCCGAGGAAGGTGAAGACCCGGCCGAACTTGAGCTTGTCGTTGGTCCAGTAGTGGAGGACGCCGGAGTTGGCCCCACCAAGCTGGAAGTTGAGCTTGCTGTTGAAGTCCTCGAGGACGGTGCGGTCCGCCAGGCGGCCGACGCCGGTCGGGTTGGGCGCTAGGTTGCGGATGTCGCTCTCGCCGTAGGAGGCCCAGATCCAGAGGCGGTCCTTGACCAGCGGCCCGCCGATGTCGGCGCCATACTCCTCGACCGAGTCGATCTTGTTGCCGTTCGGGACGGTCGGCTCGGACTGCAGGCCGCCGTCGGTCTGCAGATAGCGGGCGGCGGCACGCCAGTCGTTGGTGCCGCGCTTGGTGACTTGGTTGATGGTGACGCCGGCGGTGGCGATCGTGACGTCGGCGCTGGAGACCGTGAACTGCACCTCCTCGAAGGCGCCGAAGTCGAAATAGGTCGCCGAGGCACCGACCGCGGCCATGTCGGTGAGGATCACGCCGTCCACCGCGAAGGTGTTCTCCGAGTCGTCCGCGCCGGGGCCGAGGAAGTCCGACTGCTGGCCGCTCTCGTTGCCGCCGACGTTGACGCGATCGACCTGGACGCCCGGTGCCAGGCTGAGGAGAGACCAGGGGTCGCGCGCCGTGGGCACGCTGTCCAGCTCGGCCGCCGCCACCGTCGCGCCGCGGTTCACCGACCGCTCGTCGATGAGCGGCGCGGCGCCGGTGATCGTGATGGTGTCGGTCACCGCCGCGTTGAGCGTCAGCTCGAGCTCGCTCTTGCCGCCGACGCGGACGACGAGGTCGGGATACTCGAGCGGCGAGAACCCCTGGAGCTCGGCGGTCAGCGCGTAGGCGCCCGGAAAGAGCTGCAGGAAGCGGAAGTTCCCCTGCGCGTCGGTCACCTGGACGCGGGGGGCGCCGACCCCGGTCAGGGTGACCGTCACGCCGGGGAGCGGCTGGCCGTCCTGGTCCTGCGTCGTGCCGTAGAGGTCGCCGGTCTGGAGCTGCGCCGCGGCCGGCGCGGTCGCCGCGAGCAGCAGCGCGGCGAGAAGGACTGCGGTCCGCAAACCGATGAGTCTGCTCATGCGGGTTTGCCCCCTTTCGAGAAGCGGTTGCCTGCCGCCGATCCTACTCCGGGAGCCGTCCGAGCACCAGCAGCGTCAGGTCGTCGCGCAGCGGCTCCTCGCCGACGTGGGCGTCGAAGGCGCGGAGGGCGGCGTCGTGGACCCGCTGGGGGGCGCCGCCGGCGGCGACCACGGCCGCCAGGCGCTCGAAGCCGAAGGCCTCGCCGGCCTCGCCGCGGGTGGCCTCGACGAGGCCGTCGGTGAAGAGGAGGAGCAGGTCCCCCGGCTCGAGGCGGGCGGTGAAGACCGGCACCTCCAGCGGCTCGCGCAGGCCGAGCGGCAGCGCGCCGCACCCCAGCTCCTCGACCGTGCCGTTCGCTCGCCGCAGCAACGGGTAGGGGTGGCCGGCGCAGACGTAGTCCAGCCGCCCGGTCTCCGGGTCCAGGAGGGCGTAGAAGAGGCTCATGAAGGTGCGTTTGCCGCCGGTGCGGCAAAGCGTGCGGTTCATCACCCGCAGCACCATGGGCGGCGCCGGGTCGAGGTCGAGCGCGGTCTTGAGCGTGGCGTTGGCGATCGCCATCACCAGCCCCGCCGCCATGCCGTGGCCGCTGGCGTCGCCGACCGACAGCGCCAGCCGGCCGTCCGGCAGCGGCGTCACGTCGTAGTAGTCGCCGCCCACTTCGTTGGCGGTGCGGTAAGAGTGCGCGAAGCGGTAGCCGGCGACGGCGGCCAGGTCGCGCGGCAGGAGGTCGGCCTGGAGCTGCCGCGCCACCTCCAGCTCGTCGCGCACCCGCACCCGGTCGACCAGCTCGAGCGCCAGCAGGAAGACCAGGAGGCCGAGGCTCAGCAGGAAGAACGTCGGTGAGCCTTCGATCGAGAAGTGGACGCGCTCGCCGCCGCTCCACTCGACGTCGGGGAAAGTCGCGACGAGCGCCAGAACGAGGGCGACGGCGAAGAGGACGCGCCGCGCCGGCGAGAGCTTGTAGGAGAGGCCGAGGAAGAGGATGCGGGCGCGGTAGACGAAGCGCCGGAAGCCCTTCTTCGGCTCCGGCCCGAGGTCCTGATCGCGGGTGAGCACCGCATAGGCGCTGGCGGCGTCGCGGTCGAAGAGGCGCTGCAGGTCCTTGCTCGAGAACCCCTTGGTGTAGGAGCGCACGAAGGTGTCGAGGCGGCGCACGGCGCGGGGCGCGCGGGGGGGGCGGGTAGAAGCGGCCATCAGGACTTCTACGCGGCGGCGGGGCGCGGGTTCGCGGCCGCGGCTGCGAGGTGCGCGATGGAGTTGGCGTAGTAGCGGAGGAGGGGGAGCTCGGCGGGGTCGGCGGCGTAGAGGCCGTCCGTACAGATGGCCAGGTGGCGCTCGACCAGGGCGCGGAGGCCGGCGGTCACGGCGTAGTCCTGGTCCTGCCGCGGGATGTAGACGTGGGCGCCGGCGGCCTCCAGCTCGGCCATGCGCCGGTGGGCGCGCGCCTTGACCTCCAGCTCGGAGAGCGCTTCGCCGGCCCCGAGGAGCACCGTCGCGACGAGCGGCACGGGCAGCACCGGCACGACCGCCCCGACTCCCGCCATCAGCTCGCCGCCCAGGCGCTCGAGGTGCGCCGCCCGCTCCTCCTTGGCGAGGCCGCGCAGGTCGAGCCCGCGGCCGCCCAGCCAGCGGCGCATCGAGACCGGCGTGCCGAAGTTGGCGCAGGCGTAGCCGAAGCGGTGCCAGCGCCGGCGCGCCACGAGGGCCAGGTTGCGGCCGGCGAAGCGGAGGGTGTTGGCCAGGGCCTGGCGGGCGCCGCCGCGCGGCGCCGCCGGGTCCAGGTCGAGCAGCAGCGTGCGGTCCTCCAGCACGCGGTCGTAGTTGATCCCCACCGGCACGAAGACCAGGTCGCGCTCGCCGCGCGGGTCGAAGCCGCGCAGCATGTAGTCGAGGAGCCCCAGCTTCGGCGGCCGCAGCCGCCCGTCGCGCGACAGGCCCCCTTCCGGGTAGACCGCCTGCGTCACGCCGCCTTCGGTCGCCATGTGGACGTAGCGCTCGAGCACGCGGCGGTAGAGCGGGTCGCGCGAGTTGCGGCGCACGAAGTAGGCGCCCATCGAGCGCACCAGCGTCTGCAGCGGCCAGACCCGCGCCCACTCGCCGACGGCGTAGGAGAGCGTCGTGCGGTCGGCGGCGAGGTAGGCGACCAGGATGTAGTCCATGTTGCTGCGGTGGTTCATCAGGAAGACGACCGTCGCCCCGGGCTCGATCGCCGCCAGCCCGGCCTCGTCGGAGAAGCCGAGGCGGACGCGGTAGAGCAGGCGCGCCGCGCCGCGCGCCAGCCGGTAGCCGAGGCGGAAGTAGATGTAGGCGTTGAAGGCCGGCACGATCTCGCGCGCAAAGCGCTCGACGCGCGCCAGCGCCACCTCGCGCGGCATGCCGGACTCCAGGACATAGGCCTCGGTCGCCTGCAGCACTTTCGGGTCGTAGGTCAGCCGTTCGATGAGCACGCGCCGCCGGGTGCGCTGGAAGGGGCGGATCTCCAGCCGCAGGCGAGCGTTGACCTCGTCGATCAG
>DASWHY010000627.1:0-3666 GCA_036397955.1 Thermoanaerobaculia bacterium
GGGCTCGAGTGGGGGATGGTGGACGGCATCACCACCAACCCGACGCTCATCGCCAAGCAGGGGAAGCCGTACCTCGGCACGGTGCAGGAGATCGCGCGCCTGGTGCCCGGCCCGGTCTCCGGCGAGGTGCTGGCGACCGAGTTCGACGAGATCATGGAGCAGGGCAAGCGCCTCTCGGCGCTGGCCGAGAACGTGGTCGTCAAGGTGCCGCTCCTCCCCTCCGGCCTGCGCGCCGTGCGCGCGCTCGCCGAGCTGGGGATCCGCACCAACGTCACCCTCTGCTTCTCGGCGGCGCAGGCGCTCCTCGCCGCCAAGGCCGGCGCGGCCTACATCTCCCCCTTCATCGGCCGGCTCGACGACGTCGGGCAGGAGGGGATGGACCTGATCGGCCAGGTGGTCTCGATCTACGAGAACTACGACTTCGAGACCGAGGTGCTGGTGGCCTCGGTGCGCCACCCGGTGCACGTCGTGCAGGCGGCGATCCTCGGCGCCGATGTCGCCACTCTGCCCTTCAAAGTGCTCGAGCAGCTCTACCATCACCCGCTGACCGACCTCGGCCTCGACAAGTTCCTCTCCGACTGGAAGAAGACCGGCAAGCGGTTCGACGAGTAGTAGACTCTCGCTCCTTGCGGCGCGAGCCGGAGGAGACACCCATGAGCCAAGACTCCCGAGACGTCCTGGAGCGGATCGAGCGCGAGAAGGAGGGCTATCTCGCAGAGCTCAAGGACTACATCCGCATCCCCTCCATCTCGACCGACCCCGAGTACAAGGGGGAGGTGCTGCGCTGCAGCGAGTGGCTGCTCGGCAAGCTGCGCGACGCGGGCCTCCAGGCCGAGAAGATCGAGACCGCCGGCAACCCTCTGGTCTACGCCGAGTGGAACGGCGTGCCGGGCAAGCCCACCGTCCTCTTCTACGGCCACTACGACGTCCAGCCGGTCGACCCGGTCGACCTCTGGCGCCACCCGCCGTTCGAGCCGACGGTCGAGGGCGACAAGCTCTACGCCCGCGGCGCCACCGACGACAAGGGGCAGTCCTACTGCCACGTCAAGGGGGTGGCGGCGCACCTGGCCGAGCGCGGCAGCCTGCCGGTCAACGTCAAGTTCATCGTCGAGGGCGAGGAGGAGTCGGGGGGCGCGGCGATCGAGAAGTTCGTCCGCGAGGACGCCGGCAGGAAGCTCGCGGCCGACGCCGTCGTCGTCTCCGACACCTCGATGTACGGGCCGGGGCAGCCGTCGCTGATCTACGGCCTCAAGGGCCTGACCTACATGGAGGTCAAGGTTACCGGCCCGGCCCGCGACCTGCACTCCGGCACCTTCGGCGGCGCCGTCCAGAACCCGCTCAACGCCCTCTGCCACATCGTCGACACGCTGCGCGACATCGAGACCGGCAAGCTCCGGATCGACGGCTTCTACGACGACGTCCGCCCGCTCGCCGGCTGGGAGCGCGAGGAGTTCGCCAAGCTCCCCTTCGACGAGGAGGCCTACAAGCGCGAGCTCGGCGTCCCCGAGCTGCACGGCGAGCAGGGGTACACGACGCGCGAGCGCACCTGGGCGCGCCCGACCTGCGATGTCAACGGCATCTTCGGCGGCTACGAGGGGAAGGGTGCGAAGACCGTGCTGCCGTCGTGGGGGGGCGCCAAGGTGTCGATGCGGCTGGTCCCCGACCAGCAGCCGGAGAAGGTGGCCGACCTCTTCCGCAAGCACGTCGAGAAGGTGAAGCCCAAGGGGGTGACGGTCGAGGTCAGCTACCTGCACGGCGCCAAGGCGGTGGTGGTCGAGGCCGAGGGGCCGCTCGTCGACGCCGCCCTCGACGCGATGGAAGACGTCTGGGGCGCGCGGCCGGTGCGCATCCGTGAGGGGGGCTCGATCCCGATCGTCGCCACCTTCGCCGAGGTGCTGAAGGCGCCGGTCCTGCTCCTGGGCTTCGGCCTCCACGACGACGGCCTCCACTCCCCGAACGAGAAGTTCAACGTCAGCCACTACTACAACGGGGTGCGCTCGGTCGCCCGCCTCCTCGACAGGGTCGGAGAGATCGGCGCCGCGTGAGGAGGCCATGAAGTCAAAGGGCGGCGTCGAGCGCGAGCTCAAGTTCCCCCACGTCGAGCTCGAGCGCCTCCGGGAGCGGCTGGAGGAGCTCGAAGCCGAGCGGGTGGGGCCGGGGGCCTTCGAGGACAACCTGATCCTCGACCGCGACGGCGAGCTCGAGAAGGAAGGGAAGATCCTCCGCCTGCGCACCGTCGGGCAGCGCAACTGGGTGACCTTCAAGGGGCCGATGCACCTCGAAGGGCTGACCAAGGTGCGCCCCGAGCACGAGATCGCGGTCGAGGGGGCGGACGAGGCGCTCGCCCTCTTCCAGAGCCTGGGCTACGGCGCCGTCACCCGCTACCAGAAGGTGCGCGAGGAGTGGATGCTCGGCGGCGTCATGATCGCCCTCGACCACACCCCGATCGGCGACTTCGCCGAGTTCGAAGGCGACGGCGCCGAGACCGTGGCCCGCCGCTGCGGCTTCGACCCGGTCAAGGCCGAGCGCCGCTCCTACCTCCGCCTCTACGCCGAGTACCGCAAGCGCCACAAGGACGCCCCGCCCGAGATGGTCTTCCCGGCCAACCGGACGCCGGGGTCGTGAGACGCGCGCAGGGCCGGCTGCGGGCCGTCGTGCTGGCGGCCGGCCTGGGCCTGCGCCTGCGCCCGCTCACCGACTTCGTGCCCAAGCCGCTGCTGCCGGTGGCGGGGCTGCCGGTGCTCGGCCACACCCTGGCGCGCCTGGCCGAGCTGGGCTGCGCGGCCGTGGCGATCAACCTCCACTACCTGCCGGCGGCGATCCGCGGCCGGTTCGGCGAGGCCTTCCGCGGCCTGCCCATCACCTGGTCCGAAGAGCCCGAGGTGCTGGGCACGCTCGGAGCGCTGGCGCCGCTGCGCGACTTCCTTCGCCCGGCCGACCTGGTCCTCCTGATCAACGGCGACAGCCTCTGCCGCTGGCCGCTCAGGCAGCTCCTCCGCCGCCACCGCGCGAGCGGCGCCGACTCGACGCTGCTCCTCACCCCCCGCGCCGACCCGGCGCGCTTCGGCGGCGGCGTGGGGATCGACCGCGAGGGGCGGGTGGTCTCCTTCCGGCTCGGCGGGCCGGTGGCCGGCGCGGCGGCCGCGCACCGCGTCTTCGCCGGCGCCCACGTCTTCGCGCCGTCGCTGGTCGCCGGCGTCGAGGCGCGGCGCGCCGACATCGTGGCGGACCTCTACCAGCCGATGCTCGCCGCCGGCCGCCCGATCGCGACCCTGCTCACCGCGCGCCCCTGGCACGACCTGGGGACGCCGCAGCGCTACCTCGACGGCGTCCTCGAGACGGTGCGCGGCGCCTGGCCGCGCCCGCTGCCGCGCTCCTGGGTGGCGCCGGAAGCGAGCCTGGGCGCGGGTGCGCGGCTGCGCGACGCGGTGGTCGAGACGGGCGCCGCGGTGGCGCCCGGGGCGCGGATCGAGCGCTCGCTCCTCCTGCCCGGTGCGCGCGTGGGACAGGACTGCGTGCTGCGCGAGGCGATCGTCGGCTACGGCGTCGAGCTGCCGCCGGGGAGCTGGGTGGAGCGCCGGGTGGCGACGCCGCGCCGCGCCGGCGACGAGCTCGCGGCGGGCCAGTCGGCGGTGGGCGAGGTCGTCTACACTCCATTGGTTTGAG
>DASWHY010000628.1:0-9440 GCA_036397955.1 Thermoanaerobaculia bacterium
CCTCTGGGAGCGGCAGCGGGTCTTCAACCTCATCCTGCTCGACCACCTGGAGCGCGCCAAGGCCGTCGAGACCTGGCACGGCGCCCGCCTCCTGCCGCTCGAAGGCACGCTCGCCGAAGGGCTGGCCGAGATCATGCGACACAACGACGCCCTCTTCGCGCGCGTCGATCAGAAGCTCGACGGCTACCGGCGCGAGGCGCGGGACCTGCTCGGCAGCCTTGGCGCGGCGTTGGCGGCGGTGGAGCAAACGCCCGGCACGGAGGCCGGGCGCTACGGCCGCGCCCGCGAGGAGCACGCCTACTTCGAGCTCGAGCGGCGCTACCGCGGCACCGAGGAGGAGATCGGCGAGCGGATCGCCCGCTACCTGCCGTACCTCGAAGGGAAAGACCCCGTGCTCGACCTGGGCTGCGGCCGCGGCGAGGCGCTCGCCTTGCTGCACGAGCGCGGCGTGGCGGCGCGCGGGGTGGACTCGAGCGAGCGCATGGTCGCCCTCTGCCGCGAGCGCGGGCTCGACGCCGCGGCCGGCGACCTCTTCGAGCATCTCGCGGGAACGGAGGAGGGGAGCCTCGGCGCGGTCGTCTCCTTCCACGTCGTCGAGCACCTGCCGCCGGAGGCGCTCGACCGCCTCGTCCGCCTCGCCTGGCGCGCGCTCCGCCCCGGCGGGGTGCTGATCCTCGAGACCCCGAACCCGCTCTCCCTCGTCGTCGCGGCCCGCAACTTCTGGCTCGACCCGACGCACGTCCGCCCGGTCCACCCCGAGGCGCTGCAGCTCCTCCTCCAGCAAGCCGGCTTCGCCGCCGTCGAGCACCTGGAGCTCCGCCCCTTCGCCGAGGCGGAGCGCCTGCCCGAGATCGACCTCGCGACGCTCCCCGCCGCGCAGCACGAGCTGGCCGACCGCGTCAACCGCCTCCGCGACGGCCTCGACGAGCTGCTCTTCGGATTCCAGGACTATGCCGTGATCGGAACGAAGAAGGGCGCCTAGGCGCCGGGCGGCGGCGGCTCAGCCGCAGGCGCGGACTGATCGGGGGGCGGCTCCTCGCCGCCGACCGGCGGCACCGCTTCCCCCTCCTCGACCGCCCCGGCCTCGGCCGCGGCGCCTTCGGTGGCGCCCGGCGCGGCCTCGCCCTCCGGGCCCTCCGGCGCCGGACGCATCTCCTCCCCCTCCTTCGGGATGTAGAACGACTTCTGCTGGTACCAGGGGAGGTTCAGGATCGAGTTCCACTCCGGGTCGTGCTGGCCGGCGGGCTCGGTGCCGGCGAGGAAGGCCTCTTTCTGCGTGCGGTGGCTGCCGGCGGCGGGCAGGAGGCCGGTGTAGTACTCGACGTCGCGGGTGGTGACGCCGGCGGGGACCGGGAACTCCTCGCCCTTGGTGAGCCAGCCGCTCGCCAGCCCGTCCTCGACGATCCCGCGCCACATCGGCAGCGCCGCCACCGTCCCGCTCATGCCGCCGCCGAGCGATTTCTTCAGGTCGTAGCCGACCCAGGTGAGGATGGTGTAGCGCGGCGTGAAGCCGACGAACCAGGCGTCGGAGAAGTCGTCGGTCGTGCCGGTCTTGCCGGCGATGTCGATCGGCAGGTCCCTGATCGGCGTCGCGGTGCCCTGGTCGATCACCCCT
The DNA here is from genome assembly GCA_036397955.1 of Thermoanaerobaculia bacterium. GTDB lineage: Bacteria > Acidobacteriota > Thermoanaerobaculia > Multivoradales > UBA5704 > DASUNQ01. The sequence continues at coordinate 1,616 of DASWHY010000628.1, forward strand.
TCCATCATGTGCGTGAGGACGTAGGCCACCGCCGGGTCGGTCGCCGTACGGGTGTTGGGGACGTGCTGCTCGAGCGCCTGCCCCTCGGGGCTGGCGACGCGCTGGATCAGGTAGGGCTCGATCCAGGTCCCCTGGTTGGCCAGCGCCGCGTAGGCGGCGGCGAAGCGCAGCGGTGTGAGGTCGGCGGTGCCGAGGGCGAGGCTGGGGTAGGGCGGGAGCGGCTGGTCGACGCCGCAGCGGCGGGCGAAGTCGATCACCCGCCGCACCCCGACCAGGTCGAGGAGCTTGACCGACGAGACGTTGAGCGACAGCTCCAGCGCCCGCCGCAGGGTGACGATGCCGTAGTACTTCCGGTAGTAGTTCTGCGGCCGATAGGAGAGGCGGCCGTCGGCGCCGATGAAGACGGTCGGCGCGTCGAGGATGGTGTCGGACGGCGTCCAGCCGTTCTCCAGCGCGGCGCCGTAGACGAAGACCTTGAAGGCCGACCCCGTCTGCCGCTTGGCCTGGGAGACGCGGTTGAACTTGTTGCGCTCGAAGTCCCAGCCGCCGACCATGCCGCGGACGGCGCCGCTGGCGTGCTCGAGGACCACCGCCGCCGCCTCCATGCGCGGCTCCTGCTCGAGGTAGAGGCGCGGCGCGGCGCCTTCCTTCGCCTTGCCTTTCTCCTTCGGCACGTCGAGCCGGAACCAGGCCACGTCGCCCGCCTGCAACAGCGCGTTAGGCCGCGTGCGGCCGGTCCAGCGGAAGCCGGCGGGCTCGAGGGTGTAGGTCCCCTTGTCGATGCGCACCGTCGCGGTCTGCGGCCCGGACTCCAGCACGATCCCCTGGTGCCAGCGGCCCAGCGCCGGCTCGGCGCCGCTCCAGGAGGGGAGCGTCTGCTGCACCGGGTCGCCCTCCAGCTCGGCGATCGCGCCGCGCCAGCCGCGCCGGTGGTCGAGCCGCGCCAGCCCCTCGCGCACCGCCTGCTCGGCCGAGCGCTGGATCGAAGGGTCGAGGGTCGTCTGCACCTGCAGCCCGCCCTCGTAGAGCGCGTCGGCGCCGTAGGTGGCCTCCAGGTGCTTGCGCACGTCCTCGGCGAAGTAGGGGGCGAAGGCCTGCTGCGGCTGCTGGCGCGAGACGTGGAGGGGCTGCGCCGCGGCGCGGTCGTGCACGGCGCGGTCGATCATCCCCTCCTCGAGCATCCGCCGCAGCACGCGCTGGCGCTGGCTCAGCACCACCTCGGGCCGGCGGTACGGGCTGTAGCGGCTGGGCGCCGGCAGGATGCCGACCAGCGTCGCGGCCTCGGCCAGGGTCAGCTTCGCCGCCGGCTTGCCGAAGTAGTAGCGCGCGGCGGCCTCGACGCCGTAGTTGCCGTGGCCGAAGTTCATCAGGTTGAGGTACATCGTCAGGATCTGCTGCTTGCTGAGGGTCTTCTCCAGCTCGACCGCCAGGAAGGCTTCCTCGATCTTCCGCCGCCAGACCTGCTCGCGCGACAGGAAGAGGCTGCGCGCGAGCTGCATGGTGATCGTCGAGGCCCCCGACACCACCTCGCCGGCGCGCAGGTCGGCGAGGACGGCGCGGCCGACGCTGAAGGCGTCCACGCCGCCGTGGCGGAAGAAGTTGCTGTCCTCGGACGCCAGCACCGCGTCCTCGAGCACCTTCGGGATCTGCCCCTCGCGCAGCATCACCCGCCGCTCGCGCGCGAAGGTGGTGAAGACCTTGCCGTTGCGGTCGAGGAGCTGGGTGACGAGGCTGGGCGTGAAATCGACGACCGCATCGACGCGCGGCACGTGGATCGCCGCGGCGAAGATGACGCCGCCGGCGGCGCCGAGGAGGAGCGCACCGAGGAGCGGCCAGGCCCAGCGCAGGGCGCGCGCCGGCGGCAGCGGGCGGCGGCGGCGCGAGGGGGCGGGGGGCGGACCGGCGGTGCGGCGCGGCGAGTCGTAGTCCACGCGGCGATTATAGGCAGTCGTGGTACAAAGGGCGGCGATGACCGAGCCGGACGGCCCCGCCCCCGCCGACCCCTCGCAGCTCCCGCCCGCCCCCTTCGAGCCCGGCGCGCCGCGCAACCCGGCGGGCTCCGGCTGCGCCAAGGTAGCGCTCGTCGGCTGCCTCGGGCTCCTGATCGTCCTCGGGATCGGCCTCATCGTCATGGTGACCCAGGGACCGAAGCTCTTCGGCTGGCTCCTCGGTTACACGCAGACGCAGATCGAGGCGCGCTACGCCCCCGACGTCACCGACGCCGACCGTGTGCGGGTGCGCGCCGCCTTCGCCGCCGCCCGCGAGGCGGTGGAGGAAGGGCGCATGGACCCGGTGGCGATGCAGACCCTGCAGCGCCGGCTGATGGACACGGTCGCCGCCCAGGGGCCGATCCCGCGCGAGCAGGCGCTCGCCCTGGCAGAGGCGCTGGAAGGCGTGGGCGCGAGCAAGCCGCCGTCGGGGCCGCCCGGGTGAGCGCCGAGGCCCTCAAGCGCCTCCTCGTCGGCAGCTCGCTGGAGGAGGGGAGCGCCGAGGTCGTCCGCACCGCCTTCGCCCTGGCGCGCGCCGCCGGCGCCGAGGTGGACCTGATCCACGCCCTGGCGCCGCTCCCGCGCTACTCCGGCGACCAGCCGGTCGACCCCGCCGACCTGCGGGAGGAGGCGCTGGCGCGCCACCGCGAGGGCCTCCGCCGCCAGGCCGAGGAGGCCGGCGCGCCCGCGGTCCGGCTGCGCCGCTGCGAGGTGCTGGAGGGAGCGCCGGCGCGGGCGCTGGTCCAGGCGGCGCGCGACGGCGACGCCGACCTGATCGTGGTCGGCGCCAAGGTCCCCGGCAAGGCCTTCCGCGAGCGGCTCGGCTCGACCGCCGACCGGGTGGTGCGCACGGCACCCTGCCCGGTGCTGGTCGTGCGCCCCGCCCTGCGCGTGCCCCCGGCGCGAGTCGTGGCGCCGGTCGACCTCTCGCCGCTCTCGACCGAAGCCTTCCGCCGCGGCCTGGCGCTCCTGGCGCAGGTGGCCGGGGGGACGCCGTTGCGGGTGGACGTCCTCCACGTCCACACCTTCCTCAAGTTCGTGGCCGACCGGCAGGCGGACCCCAAGCTCACCGAGGAGGAGGCGGAGCGGCGCTCCGCGGCGGAGCTCACGGCGTTCGTGGCGCGCGAGCAGGCGCAGACGCCGCTCAAGCTCCGCGCCGTCCCCCGCTCCGGCGACCCGCGCATCGAGATCCTGCGCGCCCTCGGCCGCAACGTGGACCTCGCCGTCCTCGGCACCCACGGCCGCAGCGGCTTCGACCGCTTCCTCGTCGGCAGCGTCGCCGCCACCGTCGTCCGCCAAGCCCGCTGCAGCGTCCTCGTCGTCCCCCCGGCCGTGGCGCGGCGGGTGGTCCGGCACCAGGGCGCCGGGCCCGGCTAGCTCTCGTCCAGCCAGTCGGCGGAGGATGCGGCAGAATGTCGCGGCCGTCAGCTCCCGCACGCCGCACGAAGCTTCCTCGGTGAAAAAGGAAGCTTCCCTCCCGGCCGGGGAAGCTTCACTTTTGAAAAGCTAAGCTTCCCTTTCGGGTGGGGAAGCTTCCCTCTTGAAAGACGAAGCTTGCCTCTCGGGTAGGGAAGCTTCCCTCTCGAAAAGCGAAGCTTCCCTCTCGGCCGGGGAAGCTTCCCTCTTGAAAGGCGAAGCTTCGATCTCGGCTGGGGAAGCTTCGCTCTTGAAAGGCGAAGCTTCCCTCTCGGCCGGGGAAGCCTCCCTCTTGAAAGGCGAAGCTTCCCCGCTGGCCCCCGCCTCCTCAGACCGTCCGGACGACCAGCCTCCCCGCTTGCACCTCGACCTCATAGGCCTGCCCCAGGTCGAATCCTGCCGTCCGCAGCCAGCGCCCCGACAGCCGCAGGTCCGGAAACCTCTCCGTCCCGCTCCAGCGGGCCGCAAACCGTCCCCGAGCGCCGCCCCGCGGCGCGCGCCTTCCGAGCACGGTCCTTCTTCCACTCCCCTCGCGCCTTCCGCTCCAGCGCCGCGGCGAGAGCGCGGCCTGCCGCGCCCTCGAGAAGCTCCGAGAGATTCAACTCCTGCTGGATGGGGTGGTGGATGTACGGGCCGCCGGACGGGCCGGCAGAGGCGGGACCAGCGGCGTTGCTAGACTGCGTCTCAAGACTGCGCATGGAGGCTGGCGCCACCGCTGAACGTCCAGAGCGTAATGCGTCAGATTAAGACCTATGAGCGAAAGTAGCCAAGGTCCGGCTCGGCGCTTGTCTTTGTCTAAGAGGCAGCGTGTCACCCTCGAGGGAGCCCAGCTCCTTTCCCTCTGCCAATCGGTCACCGAGGATGGTTCCCTCGCTGACGAAGAAATCGTCGCGTTGAAAGAATGGCTCATCGAGAACCGCTCCGCGGACCTACCATCCATATCATTCCTGACTACAACCGTCGAAAAGATACTTGCTGACGGAACGGTGACCAAGGAGGAGCGAGATGGTCTTTATCGCGCCATTGAGACCGTGCTACTTCCCGAGCTCCGAAGAGGGGCAATGTCGAAGAGGCGTGCGGTTCAAGAGGAGGAGCGCTCGAAACGGCGTCAGAAGCGAGTGGCTGAAGAGGAAAGGGAGCGAGAGGAAAGACAGAGAAACCGGCCACTCGGCTCTTGGAACTTTATGGTTGCCGGCGTACGACATGAAGGACGGCCGGCGCTCATCCAGCGATTCGTCAGTGAAGATGATGACGCGTTCCTGGCTCGCGATCGCGGTAATCAGTTTAGTCGAAATGCGGTTGAAATACGCACGAGAGGCGGCATTCAGGTCGGCTATGTTCCAGAAGACTACGCATTGGAGATCGCCCCGCTTCTTGATCAAGGGTATCGGCATGAGGCTTTTTTCACAAAGGTTCTAACGGGTGGACGCTCGCCGATCCCCGTTGTCCAGGCATATGTATACCGTCCCGACGCGACGGTCAAAGAGGCAGTTCTACCGGCCGAGGTGCCACCCAAGGCTAGCCCCGCCATGATGACTGTCATCAATGCGGAGGGGAGGGAACTAGAGGCGCAAGCGAATCCCGCAACTGGGGTGAGAGAACGGTCAGGATGTGCCTCGATGCTTGTGGCTGTCGGTCTACTAACTGCCGAGGCTTTTCTTCTGTGGACCCTTGCGGGATGACGCAGAGGCTTCCGAGGCACCGTGCGAAACCGCGTCGCGAGCAGGAACCTGAGGTCACCAAGTCCAAGCCCATGAACGGCTGCGGGGCGCCGCGGGATGCGCGCCAGGAGGGGCTAGAGGCTCGCCCGGCAGGCGCCGGGGCTCACTCGTCCAGCACGAACGTAACCTTCAGGTGCACCCGGAACGTTGTGATCTCGTTCCCGGACACTTCGACGATCTGATCCTCTACCCAGGCGCGCCTGATGTTCTTGATCGTCTTGCCTGCCCGGCGGAGGCCGTCCCGGATGGCCTCCTCGAAGCTGACGGTGGAGTCGCTGCTGATCTCGATGGTCTTGGCCACGGACATGGGGTTCTCCTTCGCAGTGCCGCTCGCGTGTCGGATCGCATCGTAGTGGAAAGAGGGACCGGGGGTGATCCCCGAGGGCGGGTGCTACAGTTCCGGCGTGCCCCCCCGCCTGCCGCTCGCGGTGCGGCTCTCCAGCCCCGGGAGCCCGATGAGCCTGCGCGAGTTGCGCGGCATGGCGTTCCTCGGCCTGCTGGTCTTCGTCGCCCTGCTCGAGGTGACGCGGTACGTGCTCTACCGCTACCTCGACACCGCGGTCGGCCACCTGCTGATGGACGCCGTCGTGGTCGTCGGCGCGCTCGTCTTCTTCGCCGCGGTCTTCCAGGTCGTCGGCCACCTGCAGCGCCAGCTGGCGCGCCAGAACGAGGAGCTGCTGGCGCTCCACCGCGCCGGGCTCGACATCCACGGCGAGCTGGCGCTCGACGCCGTGCTGCAGAAGGTGGTCGATCAGGCCGCCCACCTCCTCGACGCCCGCTACGGCGCTCTTTCGGTCATCGACGAGCAGGACAGGATCGAGAGCTTCGTCACCGCGGGGGTGACTGCCGAGGAGCGGGCGCGCATCGGCGACCCGCCGCGCGGCCACGGCGTGCTGGGCGTGCCGCTGCGCGAGGGGCAGCGGCTCCGCCTCTCCGACCTGACGCGGCACCCCCGCTCGTCCGGCTTCCCGCCGCACCACCCCCCGATGCGCTCGCTCCTCGCCGTTCCCGTCCCCTGCAAGGGGGGCTTCCGCGGCAACCTCTACCTGGCCGAGAAGCGCGGCGAGCAGGAGTTCTCCGCCTCGGACGAGGAGACGTTGGTGCGCTTCGCCACCCAGGCCGCGATCGCCATCGACAACGCCCAGCTCCACCAGCGCTTGCGGGCCCTGGCGGTGGCCGAGGAACGTCTGCGCATCGCGCACGACATGCACGACGGCCTGGCGCAGGTGCTCGCCTACGTCAACACCAAGGCGCAGGCGGTCAAGGAGTTCCTCCGCGCCGGCAAGCCGGAGACCGCCGACGCCCAGCTCGAGGAGCTGGCCGCCGCCGCCCGCGAGGTCTACGCGGACGTGCGCGAGGGGATCATCAATCTGCGCATGGTGCAGGATCCCGAGCGCAGCCTGACCGAGTCGCTCCGCGCCTACGTGACCGACTGGCAGGACCGCAGCGGGGTCCGCGCCGAGCTCCTGGCCGACCCCGACCTGGCGCTGCCGCCGGCGGCGGAAGTGCAGCTCGCGCGCATCGTCCAGGAGGCGCTGACCAACGTCCGCAAACACGCCCACGCCCGCCAGGTGCGGGTGGAGATCCGCGGCGGCAAGGACCGCCTGCGGCTGACGGTGGCCGACGACGGCCTCGGCTTCGATCCGGCGCAGCAGCGGCCGTCGGAGTTCCCGCGCTTCGGCCTCGCCACGATGCGCGAGCGCGCCGAGAGCGTCGGCGGGCGGCTGGAGATCGACTCCGCGCCCGGCGCCGGCACCAGCGTGCACGTGGATCTGCCGCTCGGCGCCGCCGCGCGGGCGGCTTCCTAGGAGAGACCGATGCGAGTGCTCATCGCCGACGACCACGCCCTCTTCCGCGACAGCCTGAAGAGCCTGCTCACCGCCCGCGGCCACGACGTCGTGGCGGAGGCGAAGAACGGGCGCGAGGCGGTCGAGCTGGCGAAGCGCGTGCGCCCCGACGTCGTCCTCATGGACCTCACGATGCCGGAGCTCGACGGTCTCACCGCCACCCGGCTGATCAGCGCCGACCTGCCCGAGGTCAAGGTCGTCGTGCTCACCGCCTCCGACGACGACGCCAACCTCTTCGAGGCGATCAAGTCCGGGGCCCAGGGCTACCTGTTGAAGAACCTGGAGTCCGGCGAGTTCTTCGCCCTCCTCGAGGCGGTGGGGGAGGGGGAGCCGGCGCTGACGCCGGCGCTGGCGCGCAAGCTGCTCACGGAGTTCGCCAAGCCCAGCCAGACCGCCAAGGCCGCACCGGACCCGGACGCCCTGACCGAGCGCGAGCAGGGCGTCCTCGAGCTGCTGGTGCAAGGGGTGACCTCGAACCGGCGCCTCGCCAAGCAGCTCGGCGTCAGCGAGAACACCGTCAAGTTCCACGTCCGCAACATCCTCGACAAGCTGCACCTGCACAACCGCGCCCAGGTCGTCGCCTTCGCGCTGCGCAACCGGCTCGCCGGCCCCGGCGCCAAGACCTAGCGGCTCCCACCCGCCCGGGTGGGGGCGCGGGGCCCCGCTCCCTACCCGCCGGCGCGCGCCGTTCCGCCCTTCGGGGTGTCGGCGCCGATCTCCCCCTCGGGCGAAAGTGTCCTCGGCGCGGGGGTGGTTCCCGGCGCCCGACCCCGGAGACCTGCCAGGCACGACTTGCACGTCCGCGACCTGATGAGCCCTGGAGTAATCGCCGTCGGCCCCGAGGAGAGTCTCG
>DASWHY010000629.1:0-3830 GCA_036397955.1 Thermoanaerobaculia bacterium
AGCCGCCCCTCCCGCGCCGCCTGGACCGCGCCCAGCCAGCGCTCGACCGCCGGCCCGGCGAGGCCGTCCCAAAGTCGCCGCCCGAAGGACTCGAGAGCCGCCTCGACGTCCCGCGCCCGCCGCAGGTTGCCGCCCTCCGGCAGGTCCATGTATTCCTCGATGTACCAGCGGACCTCGCCCCGCTCTCTGGCGGTCATCCCCTCCCGCACCGGGAAGGGCTCGCCCGGCTCGCCCTGAAAGCGCGGTGTCGCCCGCCCTTCCCAGGGATCGCCGGCGACATCGTGGAAGGTCAGCTCCAGCGTCGGCGTCAACGGGTGCACCTTGGCTTTGCGCAACTGCCTACATGGTACGGCGCGTCGCGCAACGCGACAAATATGCCGAGGTCAATGAGCATTCCACGCTGTATGATGGCGTGCTTCGCCCCGCCGCCGCCGGCCGCAGGTTGAGCCCTTGGGCCGGCGCGTCCGGGGCGGGGCCCGCCGACGATGCCGCAGAGCCCCGCCATCCTGGTCCGCCGCGCCCGCACGCACAACCTCAAAGGGATCGACTGCCGCATTCCGCACCGCGCGGTGACCGTCGTCACCGGCCCCTCCGGCGCCGGTAAGTCCTCGCTCGCCTTCGACACCGTCTTCGCCGAGGGGCAGCGACGGTTCGTCGAGTCGATGTCCACCTACGCGCGGCAGTTCCTCGACCAGATGGAGCGGCCGCCGGTCGAGGCGATCGACAACGTGCTGCCGGCGGTGGCGCTCGAGGCGCGCAACGCCGTGCGCAACGCCCGCTCGACGGTGGGCACGATCACCGAGACGCAGGACGTCCTCCGCCTCCTCTTCACCCACCTGGGGGAGGTCGTCTGCCCGCACGGCCACGGCCCCGCCCGCGCCGTCACCGTCGAAGAGGCCGCGGCCGAGCTCGCCGCCGGGGCCGTCGGCGACCCCTTCCTCCTCGTCGTGCGCCTGCCCCGCCCGCGCCGCCAGGCCGACGCCGCCCTCGGCGAGCTGATCCGGCAGGGGTTCGCGCGGCGCCTCGACGGCGAAGAGGCGCGGCGCATGGAACCGGGGGAGCCCTGGCCCGCCAAGCTCGACCCGCTGCCGCTGGTGCTCGGGCGTTTCCGGGCCGGGTCGGAAGGAGAGGACGCCTCGGCGCGGCTGGCGGCGACGCTGGAGGAGGCCTACCGCATGGCCGGCGGGCGGGCGGAGGCGCGCGGCCCCTCGGGCGTCCGGCTCTACGCCCGCGAGCTCGCCTGCGGCGTCTGCGGCGAGCCGCTCCGCCGCCCCACCCCCGCCCTCTTCTCCTTCAACTCGCCGCTCGGCGCCTGCACGGTCTGCCAGGGCTTCGGGCGGGTCATCGGCATCGACCGCGAGCGCGTGGTCCCCGATCCGCGGCGCACGCTGCGCGAGCGCCCGATCGCCCCCTGGAACACGCCGGCCTACGAGGAGCTGTACGACGAGCTCTACGCGGCCTGCCGGCGCAGGCGGGTGCCGCTCGACGTCCCCTGGGCCGACCTGCCGGCCGCGACGCGGGAGTGGGTGTGGAGCGGCGCCGGCAAGTTCGTCAACCTGACCGGCTTCTTCCAGTGGCTGGAGGCGCGTACCTACAAGGTCCACGTGCGCGTGCTGCTCGCCCGCTACCGCTCCTACACCCAGTGCCCGGGGTGCGGCGGCACGCGCTTGAAGGCCGAGGCGACGGCGGTGCGCCTGAAAGGCAGGACGCTGCCCGAGCTCGCCGCCCTCTCGGTCGAGGACCTACGCGTCTGGCTGCGCACGGTGCGCTGGACGCCGCGCGAGCGCGAGGTCGCCGGCCACCTCCTCGACGAGCTCTCCGAGCGGATCGAGGTGCTGCACCGCGTCGGCCTCGACTACCTCACCCTCGACCGCCAGGCGCGCACCCTTTCGGGCGGCGAGACCCAGCGCATCCACCTCGCGGCGGCGCTCGGCGGCGGCCTCACCAGCACCCTCTACGTCCTCGACGAGCCGACGATCGGCCTCCACGCCCAGGACAGCGAGCGGCTCCTCCACCTGCTGCGCGACCTCGCGGCGCGCGGCAACACGGTGCTGGTCGTCGAGCACGACCGCACGCTCATCCGCGGCGCCGACCACGTCATCGACCTGGGGCCGCTGGCGGGGGAGCGCGGCGGCGAGGTGGTGGCCGAGGGGCCGCTCCAGGCGATCCTCGCCTGCGAGCGCTCGCTCACCGGGCGCTATCTCAAGGAACGTCCGCCGACGCCGGCGCGCCGGCACATGGCCCGCTTCCGGCGCGAGAACGGCTGGGAGTCGCTGGTCGAGGAGCTGTCGGGCCGGCCGCGGGTCGCGGTGCGCGGCGCCCGCGCCCACAACCTGCGCGGCATCGACGTCGAGTTCCCGCTCGGCGCCTTGGTGGCGGTGACCGGCGTCTCCGGCTCGGGCAAATCGACGCTGGTCGAGAACGTCCTCTACGGCACCTACCACCGGGCGCGCGGCGTGGTGGACGTGGACCCCGGCGACTGCGACGCCCTCCTCGGCCTCGACGAGCTGGCCGACGTGACGCTTGTCGACCAGCGGCCGCTCGGGCGCTCCAGCCGCTCCAACCCGATCACCTACATCAAGGCCTACGACGAGCTGCGCAAGCTCTACGCCGGCCTCCCCGACGCCCGCGCCCGCAGCATCACCGCCGCGCACTTCTCCTTCAACCTCGCCCGCGGCCGCTGCCCGGGGTGCCAGGGGACCGGCGTCACCGAGGTGGACATGCAGTTCATGGCGCCGGTGACGGTGCCCTGCGACCAGTGCCAGGGACGCCGCTTCCGCCCCGAGGTCCTGGCGGTGCGCCTCCGCGGCCGCACCATCGCCGAGACCCTCGACCTGACCGTCGAGACGGCCCTCGTCGCCTTCGCCGACCAGCGCCGCCTGCGGCGCCGGCTGCGCCTCCTCGCCGACGTCGGGCTCGGCTACCTGCGGCTCGGGCAGCCCACCTCGACCCTCTCCGGCGGCGAAGCGCAGCGGCTCAAGCTGGCGAGCTTCCTCGACCGGCCGAAAGGGGAGGGGCGGCGGCTCTTCCTCTTCGACGAGCCGACGACCGGCCTGCATCTGGCCGACATCGATCTGCTCTACCAGACGCTGCGCCGCCTGGTGCAGCGCGGCGACGGCGTGGTCGTCGTCGAGCACAGCCCGGACCTCATCGCCCGCGCCGACTGGATCGTGGACCTCGGGCCGGGGGGCGGCGCCCACGGCGGCGAGCTCCTCTACTCCGGCCCGCTCGAGCCCTTCCTGGAGCAGGCGGACAGCCCCACCGCCCGCGAGCTCCGCCGCCACCTCCGCTGGCCGGCGGCGGAGGAGCTGGAGATGGAGGAGCTGGCCGCCGGCGCCGCCTCGTGACCGGCGGCAGCCGCGCCGGCCGCGGCGCCTGGGTGCTGGAGATCCAGGGTCGGCGGGTGGAGCTGCGCGAGGGGGAGACCACCCTCGGCCGCAGCCGCGGCTGCGGCGTCGTGGTCAAGGACCCGGCGGTGTCGCGCGGCCACGCCCTGGTCTGGGTGCGCGGCGACCGGGTGACGGTGCAGGACCTGCGCTCGAGCAACGGCACCTATCTCAACGGCGAGCGCGTCGAGGCGGAGACGCCGATGGCCGAAGGCGACCGGCTGACGGTGGGGGAGACGCAGGCGTTCCTGCGCTTCGCCCGCGACGACGGCCGCCGGCCGTCGCGGGTCGTCCCTGCCCCCGCGCCCGAGGAGCTGGCCGCCGCCTCCTCGACCTCCGGCGACCTGACCTCCCCGCCGGGGATCGCATCGCCGCCGCCCTGGCACACGCCGTCTCTCGACAGGACGCCGCCGGCCGCCGCGCCGCCCATGCCGGTGTCGTCAC
>DASWHY010000630.1:0-4938 GCA_036397955.1 Thermoanaerobaculia bacterium
GCGTGCGCCGCCGCGACGTCGCCGGCGGCGGTCACCGCGGCGAGCCGCTCCCCCAGCTCGCCCGCCGCCGCCTGGAGCGCCTCGCCGGCGGTGGCGGCGAAGGTCGGCGCCGCCGCGGCGCCGTCCAGCCGCACCTCGGCGCGGTAGACGCCGAGCCGCCGCCGCAGGTCGCCGGCGAGGTGCGCGAAGGCTTCCTCCAGGTGCTTGCCCGCCGCGGCGTAGCCCTCCTGCCGCTTCGCCTCCAACCGCGCTGCCAGCCACAGCCAGCCGTTGCGGTGGGAAGGGGCAAGCTCCGGCTCGGCGGCGCGCAGCCAGGCGAGCTGCACCTCGGCGTCGCGACCGCCGCCGGTGGTGCGGCCGAGTTTCTTGAGTTGGCGCTCGAGCCGCCTCGAGAGGCTCCCGGCCAGCGCCGGGCGGTAGGCGCGGAGGGTGCTGCGCAGGCGTCGCACGGCGACGCGGAAGTCGTGCAGGGCTTCGGCGTCGCCGGGGTCGGCGAGGCGGGCGTGCGCCGCGGCGGCGGCGTCGAGCAGGCGGAGCGCCAGGAGTCGTGCGGCCTCCGCGGGCGGGCGGCCGAGCAGGTCCGCGGCGGCTTCCACGCTCACCCCGCGAGGGCCCGGAGCTGCGCCGGGGTGAGCGCCCAGAGGAGCGTCGCGGCGCCGGCCGCCGGCTCGCCGCCGAGCTCCAGCAGGCAGGCGCCCCCCTTGCGCAGGGCGAGGATGCGGCGCTCGCCGCCGGTGAGGAGCCAGGAGACGATGAGCGAAAGCGAGGGCTCGTGGCCGACGACGGCGATCGTCTCCTCCCGGTGCATGCGCAGCCAGGCGAGGAAGTCCTGCGGCGTCGCCTCCGGCGCCAGCTGCTCGATCTCGACCGTCGGCAGGTCGCCGTAGACGGCGTCGAGGATGGCGCCGGTCTGCGCCGCGCGGGTGAGCGGGCTGGTGGCCAGGAGGTCGATCTTGGGCACCAGCGCGCGCAGGCCGCGGGCGCCGCGCCGCATCCGCTTCCGCCCCTCGTCGGTGAGCGGCCGCAGGCGGTCGTCGCGGCCGGTGCGGGCGAAGACCTCCGGCTCCTCGGCGATGGCGTGGCGGACGGCCAGCAGGCGCATGGCCGCGCGATCCTACCGCGCGGCGGTGGCGGCGGCCTTCGCGGCGGCGAGCGCGGCGGCGATCTCCTTGCGCAATTGGCGCTCGATGGCGGAGCTCCAGCCGCTCTTGCTGTACACCACCTCGCCTTCGTGATTGACGAGCAGGTAGGTGGGGAAGGAGTGGACGCCGCAGCGGCGGCTGAAGGCGCTCCCCTGGTCCCAGACCTGCGGCCAGTCCACCTTGTGGCGGGCGACGAACTTCTCGACCAGGCTCGGGGTGCGGTCGACGCTGACGCTGAGGAGCACGAAGGGCTCCTCTGCCATCTCGCCGGCCAGCCGCCGCAGCCGCGGCACGGCGGCGATGCAGGGCCCGCACCAGGTAGCCCAGAAGTCGAGCAGCAACACCTTGCCGCGGAAGCTCTCGCCGCGCAGCGGCTCGCCGGCGAGGGTCTCCAGCGCGAAGCTGGGAAGGATGGCCTTGCCGACCCGTGCGGGATCGCCGATCAGCTCGCGGGCGCGGGTGGCGGAGGGGCCGTCCGGCTCGCGGGTCAGGTACTCCTCCAGCAGCTTCACCGCCTCGTCCCGCCGCTCGAGGCGGAGCAGCGCCTCGGCGCGGTTCACCCGCGCCGCGTTGGCGCTGCCGCCGCTGATCGCCAGCACCTGCGCGAAGGCCTCGGCGGCCTCCTCGTAACGCTTGGCGTCTTGCGGCCCGAGTGCCAGCAGAGCGAGGCCGCGCTCGTTGAGGGCGTGGGCGCGCAGGAAGTCGTCCGGGGCCGCGGCGAGCGCCGCGGCGGCCGCCGCCAGCGCGCCGCGGTAGTCGGGCACCCGGTTGAGCGCCTTGGCGAGGCCGAGCTGGCAGTCGGCGCAGCGCCCGCCGGCGAGCTTGTCGGCCTGGCGGAAGGAGCGGGCCGCCTCGTGGTACTTCTGCTGCTGCAGGGCGCGGCGCGCCTTGTCGAGCTCGGCCTCGGCCTGCGGTGGCGGCGCCTCGGCGGCCGCGGCGGCCGCGGGCGCGGCGAGGAGGACGAGCGCGAGGGTAAGGGCGCGCATCGGAGAGCCATAGAATACGCCAAGGCTGCACCACGAAGGTCACCATGCCGAGCGCCAGACGTCCTACCACCCGCTTCGCCGTCCTCGCGACGCTCCTCCTGCTCGCCCATGGCGCGGCGGCGCCGGCCGCCGCGGTGGCGAAGGAGCCCGGGGCGAGTGCCGCCGAGCTGCTGGCCGAGGCGAGGGACCACCTCGACCGCGGCCGCTACGGCAAGGCGGCGGAGGCCGCCCGGCGGGTCGAGGCGCTGGACGCGCCGGCGGACGCCGCGGCGCAGGCCTCGAACCTCCTCGGTCTCTCGCTCTACCGCCACTGGGCCCTCGGGCTCGAGGACGCCTCGGAGGAGAAACTGAAGCGGCTCTTCGGGGCACCGGGTCGTCCCACTCCGCCCGAGCCGCCGAGTGACGAGCTGCTGATCGCTGCGGTCGAGGCGTTTCGGCGCGCCGTCGAGCTCGACCCGGACGGCGGCAACGCCGGCCGCCACAACCTGGCGCAGGCGCTCTACGCCCTGCAGCGCAACGAGGAGGCCGCGGCGGTGATCGCCGAGTACGTGCAGCGGGGCGGCAAGCACCCGGAGGCGCTCGCGCTCCACACCTGCCTCCACCCGGTGGATACCGGCATGCTGCAGCGCGTGGAAGGAGAGGTCGCCCGACCGGAAAAGATCGGCGGCGCGAACCCGCAGTACAGCGGCCTCGCACGTGCCTTCCGTGTCCAGGGGATCGTCATCATGGAGGCGATCATCGACCAGGCAGGAGACGTCCGCTGCCTGCGAGCCCTCAAGAGGCTGCCGCTGGGGCTGACTGAGGCGGCCATGAGCGCCGTCCAGGACTGGAAGTTCAAGCCGGCCACCCTGGGCGGCAACCCGGTCAAGGTGTACTACACGCTCACGGTGAACTTCGCGATCGAGCGCCGGCCCGGGCCGGGTTGATCCCAGGGCCGGGGCGAGCCGCCGCCGGACTCGTCAGGCCCTGGGCAGCGTCCAGCGCTCGGCGCCGGCGAGGCGGGCGAGACGCGCCGTCGCCGCTTCCAGCCCGGCCCGCCGGCCGCGGGTCGGTTTGACCCCGGGCTCCCACCAGACCTTGCGCACCGCGAGCAGACCGCGGTCGCGGTGGAGCTTGGGGTCGAGCCGGCCGACCAGCCGCTCGCCTTCGAGGATCGGCAGGACGTAGTAGCCGTAGCGGCGTTTGGCCGCCGGGACGAAGGCCTCCAGCGTGTAGTCGAAGCCGAAGAGGCGGAGCGTGCGCCGGCGGTTGTGGAGGATCGGGTCGAAGGGGGAGAGGAGGCGCAGGCGGCGCGGCGCCTCCGGGGCGGCCGCGGCGCGCTCGCGCCAGTCGGGGAAAGCGTAGGCGCGGCGCGGCCGCGCGCCCTCGACGCTCTCGACCTCGACCGCCACGATCTCGCCGCGCGTTACGGCCTTCTCGCACCAGGCGCGCGCCTCGGCGGGCTTGATCCCTCTCCAAAAGCCCGCCAGCTCCTCAGGGGTCGCCGTCCCCAGCCGCTCGAGCGCGCCGCGGAAGGACCAGTCCAGATACTCCTCGGAAGAAGGCGCCGGCGCCGCCTGCGCCGCGGGCAGCACCCGCTCGGCGAGGTCGTAGACCTTGTGGAACTGCTCGCGGCGGGCGATCAGCAGCTCGCCGGTGTGCCAGAGGAACTCCAGCGCCGCCTTCTCCCGCGTCCACCCCCACCAGGCGGACTTCTCGCCGGCCGGCCGGTCGAAGTGGCGGGTCATCACCGGGCCCTCGCGCCGCACCCGCTCGAGCACCGCGGCGGCGGTCCCGTCCGGATCGCCGCCGAGCCGCGCCATCCACCAGGCGTTGCCGAAGGTGACCTCGCGGGCGTGGGCGAAGCGGTGGCGCCAGTAGGGGTACCAGGCGGTGGGCACCGCCGCGGCGTCGTGCGTCCAGTGCTCGAAGAGCGAGCGGTCGCGCTCGAGGAGGCGGTCGAGGAGCGCGGGCCGATAGCCGTCGAGCCGCGAGCCGAGCGTCAGATGGTGGGCGCGCGCGACGACGTTGATCGAGTCGATCTGCACGAACCCCATCCGCTCGACCAGCTCCTGCACGGCCGCGGGCGTCGCCCGCCGCCGCGGATCCCCGAGCAGCCCCTGAGCATCGAGCAGCAGCCGCCGCGCGGCCACGGCCGGAACGCGAGAGACGGCTGGTAAGGAAGGACTATGGCTTGGCACTCGCGCGGCCGCGGTCGTTGACTGGTGCCATGGCGAGAGCTTAACCCTCAAGCATGAGGATCAATCCTCACGCGCGGAGCGGTAGGATTCCTCGGTGGCCAATTACCCTCTCCAGTTCGGCTTCCGCGATGTCGTTCAGGGCAACGGCTTCATCGCTCGCGTCGCGGTCGAAGGACGCGCGCTCATGCAGGTCGGCGACGAACCGCCGGAAGAGGTCTGGATCGAAGGCGTGAACCCCGGCGGCTTCGCTGCCTCCGGCTACAGTCCAGCCCAGGCGCTGGAAGCTTTCCGGCAGTCGTACCGGGCGATTCTTTTCGATATCGCATCGGATGCTGCCGACTTTGAAGTCTTCCGGCACGGCGTCGAGGAGTTCTTCCACGACACCAACGAACCTGCGAGTCGCGATTGGGAGGTCGAGGTACGCCTGCACTAAGAGGACCTCCACTCGTCAGCCTCCACGCTCTTTCAATGTCATCCTGAGCGAAGCGAAGGATCTGGGCGGGGGAAGCTTTGCTTCGGTCAGGATGACGGTGGAGAGGCTCGACGTTGGAGGGGCTCCTCTACGTTAGAGAGCGCTCGCTTACGCCCCGCCGCGGGGACTCGCTTATCGGTAATGCGTGATCTCCAGCG
>DASWHY010000631.1:0-6418 GCA_036397955.1 Thermoanaerobaculia bacterium
CCTGGGCGATCCGCGGGGGCGCCGACACTGTGATGGACCTCTCGACCGGGACGAACATTCACGAGACGCGCGAGTGGATCCTGCGCAACAGCCCAGTGCCGGTGGGGACGGTGCCGATCTACCAGGCGCTCGAGAAGGTCGGCGGGCGGGCCGAGGACCTCACCTGGGAGATCTTCCGCGACACCCTGATCGAGCAGGCCGAGCAGGGGGTGGACTACTTCACCATCCACGCCGGCGTGCGGCTGCCCTTCGTGCCGCTCACCGCGCGGCGGGTGACCGGCATCGTCTCGCGCGGCGGCTCGATCCACGCCAAGTGGTGCCTCGCCCACCACCGCGAGAGCTTCGCCTACACCCACTTCGAGGAGATCTGCGAGGTGATGCAGGCCTACGACGTGGCCTTCAGCCTGGGCGACGGCCTGCGGCCCGGCGCCATCGCCGACGCCAACGACGCGGCGCAGTTCGCCGAGCTGGAGACCCTCGGGGAGCTGACGCAGGTCGCCTGGCGGCACGACGTGCAGACCATGATCGAGGGCCCGGGGCACATCCCGATGCACCTGATCAAGGAGAACATGGACCGGCAGCTCGCGGCCTGCGGCGAGGCGCCCTTCTACACCCTGGGGCCGCTCACCACCGACGTCGCCCCCGGCTACGACCACATCACCTCGGCGATCGGCGCCGCGATGATCGGCTGGTACGGCTGCGCCATGCTCTGCTACGTCACCCCGAAGGAGCACCTCGGGCTGCCCGACCGCGACGACGTCAAGGCCGGGGTCATCGCCTACCGCATCGCCGCCCACGCCGCCGACCTCGCCAAGGGCCACCCCGGCGCCCAGCGCCGCGACGACGCGCTCTCCAAGGCGCGCTTCGAGTTCCGTTGGGAGGACCAGTTCAACCTGGCGCTGGACCCCGACACCGCCCGCGCCTTCCACGACGAGACCCTCCCCCAGGAGGGCGCCAAGACCGCCCACTTCTGCTCGATGTGCGGCCCCCAGTTCTGCTCGATGAAGATCACCGAAGAGGTCCGCGCCTACGCCGCGGCGCAGGAATTGGAGGAGGGGGAGGCCCTCGCCGCCGGCCTGGCGGAGAAGGCGGAGGAGTTCCGGCGCGAGGGGGGCGAGATCTACCGCTAGGCCCCCGGCGGGACATCGCGCGCGCCGTAGCTGGCGAGGAGGTGGCGGAGGAAGGTGGGCTCGACGGGCTTGACCAGGTGGTCGTCGAAGCCGGCTTCCTGGGAGAGGCGGCGGTCCTCGCGCTGGCCGTAGCCGGTGACGGCGACGAGCAGGAGGTCGCGCCCCTCCTTGCGCCGCCGCAGCCGCCGCGCCACCTCGTAGCCGTCCATCTCCGGCAGGCCGATGTCGAGCAGCACCACCTCCGGCCGCGCCCGCCGCACCTCTTCGAGCGCCGCCGGGCCGTCGTAGGCCAGCAGCGTCTCGTGCCCCCACATGCGCAGGAGCACGCCGAGGCTCTCGGCGGCGTCGCGGTTGTCGTCCACCACCAGGATGCGCAGGCCGCGCACCGGCCGGCCGGCCATCGTCGTCTGCGGCGGCGGCGGGGCCTCCGGCTCGACGGCCGCCTCGGCGCCCGGCAGGGTCACCGTGAACTCGCTCCCCATCCCCGGCCCTTCGCTGGCGGCGGTGATCGTGCCGCCGTGGAGCTCGACCAGGCGCCGGGCGAGCGCCAGCCCCAGACCCAGGCCGCCGTCGGCGCGGTCGGCCGAGGCCTCGGCGTGCACGAAAGGCTGGAAGAGGCCCTCCCGCAGCTCGCCCGAGAAGCCGATGCCGTTGTCCTTGACCCGCACCGCCACCCGTCCGTCGTCCAGCTCCGCGGAGAGGTCGATGCGGCCCTCCGGCGGCGTGTACTTGGCGGCGTTGTTGAGGAGGTTGACGAGCACCTGCTCGAGCCGCGCCGTGTCGCCCCGCAGCTCGATCGGCTCGGCGGGCAGCGCCACGGTGAGGATGTGACCGCGCTCCTCCATCAACGGGCGGGCGGCCTCGACCGCGTGCCCGACGATCTCGTGCAGCAGCACCCGCTCGCGCCGCAGCCGGATCTCCCCCAGCGTGAGGCGCGAAACGTCGAGCAGGTCCTCGACGAGGTGCGAGAGGTGGCGCACCTGGCGCTCGACGACCGCGCGCGACCACTCCAGCGAGGAGGAGTCGAGGCGCAGGGCCTCGACGGCGTTGCGGATCGGGGCGAGCGGGTTGCGCAGCTCGTGCGCCAGCAGAGCGAGGAACCGGTCTTTCCGGCGATCGGCCTCGGCGAGCTCGGCGGCCTGCCGCCGCAGCTCCTCCTCCAGCCGCTTGCGCTCGCTGACGTCGTGCTGGCTCCCCCAGGCGCGCAGGAGCTGGCCGTCCTCGAGCACCCCGACGAGGTTGCTGACGAAGAACTTGGGGTTCCCTTCCCGGTCCACCTCGTGCGACTCGGCCCCCTGCAGGCGGTAGCCGGAGCGGACGAAGGCGAGGAGGTAATCGAGGTTGTGGGAGTCGGAACGCGGCAGGAAGTCGCCGAGGCGCGCGCCGACGATCTCGGCCGGCGCCGCGAAGCCGTACATCCGCGCCATCTCCTCGTTGCACTCGGCGAGGTAGCCGTGGCGGTAGAAGTGCTCGATCTGCTCGTCCTCGGGGAGATCGATGGGGCAGGGGCGCTCGAGCTCGAAGCGCCAGCAGCCGGCGGAGGAGAGCTCGAAGAAGGAGCGGTAGCGCTCTTCGCTGGCGCCCAGGGCGCGGAGGCGGCGACGGCCCTCGGAGTCGTCGTGGAGGAGGACCACCAAGCCGCCGTCCGGTAGCGGCGCGGCGCTGCCGCGGACCGGCGTCTCCAGCCCCTGCCGCCCGCGCACGACCGCCTCGCCGAGGTCGCGCGCGGAGTCGCCGGTTCCGGGTAGAGGGACGGGTTCGCCGTTGGCTTCGGCGTGGAGGGCCAGGACCTCGGCGAGCCGCCGGCTGCCGGCCGGCTCCCAGGGGGCCTGGGTGAGGCGCTCGGCTTCGGGGCTGGCGTAGACGACGGCGCCGCCGGCGTCGGCCACGAGCACCGCCGCGCGCAGCCCGCGCAGCGCCCCGTCCAGCAGCTCCTCGACCTGGTGCTCGTCCACCCCGGCCTCGCTTCCCGCCCAGCGAGAGAGGAGGCGATTGTAATTCGCGGGCCGGGGCTCAGTCGATCGGCCGCAGCCAGCTCGTGCCGGCCAGCCGCTCGCCGAACGAGAAGCTGACCTGCTGCTTGCAGGCGCTCCCCTTCGCCGGGTTGGCGCAGACCAGCGGCAGCCCCGAGATCGACCAGAACTCGCCGGCGTAGACCGGGCGGATGACCGCCGCCTGCACCTCCGCCTTGGTGGTGGTGCAGTCGCGCTGGCCGGCGGCGGCGCAGGCCGGGAGCGCCGCGAGGGTCGCCGCGCCGAGCGTGCCGTCGGCGTCGATCTCCACCACCAGCTCGAAGGCAGCACGGCCGTCGGTGCCGCTGGCGTCGATGGGGTAGACGTCGATGCGGTAGGCGGTGCGCGCGCCGCCGCCCGCCTCTTCCGACTCCTCGCCGCGGTAGATGGCCACCAGCTTCGAGCGCAGGAACGCCGTGGTGTCGCTCGAGTTGGTGCTGTAGGCGAAGGAGCGGAGGGTCTTGGCGAGGATCGACAGCACGTGCAGGTCGGACGCCGACAGCTTCATGTGGCAGGGCTGGAGCAGCCCGGCCAGGCCGCGCCCCGGCTTGGCGTCGGTCGCCACGCCCTGCGGGCCGTCGACGTTGTCGATCGCCATCAGCGCGGCCAGGTTGGTGTTCTTCGCCGGATCGGCGGTGGGATCGAGCACCACCGCCATGGCGTCCGCCTGCGTGCTGGTCACGAGGTCGGAGTTGAGACGGCTGCGGGTGAGGCTCATGGCGTCGAGCTGCGGCCGGTTCGGGTTGCGCAACAGGCGCGGCTCGTGCGGGTTGCCGGTGAACCAGAGATGGTGCTCCGGCGAGGCGGCCAGGTCGCTGTCGGTCTCGAACTGCTCGGTGTAGGCGAGGCCGGCGAGGCCCCCTTCCACCGTGCCGTAGGTGAACGACAGCACCACCGGCTTCTCCGAGGCCACGCTCGCCATGCGGATGTAGGAGCGGGCGAGCAGCCCGGTGAGCTGGTTGGCGTTGCAAGCGACCTCGTCACCGGTGAGCCGTTGCGGCATCTGCGCTGCGGCGGGTGCGGCGGCGAGGAGCAGGAAGACCAGGGCCGAGGGGAGGTTCAAGCGGGTCATCACGAGGTTGCGACCTCCGGCGGGATGGCATAAGAGCAAGGGCGATGCCAGACACACAAACGCATAGAGTTGGCGGCGTGGCCGCGCGGCGCTATTTCGTCAACGAGATCTTCTACAGCCTGCAGGGAGAAGGCGTGCGCGCCGGCACGCCGAACCTCTTCCTCCGCTTCGCCCGCTGCAACCTGGCCTGCGCGCAGGAGACGCACGGCTTCGACTGCGACACGGAGTTCGAGTCGGGGCGGTGGCTGGAGACGGAAGAGCTCCTCGCCGAGCTGCGGGCGGCGAGCCCGGACTGCCGCTGGATCGTGCTGACCGGCGGCGAGCCGGCGCTTCAAGTTGACGCGCCGCTGATCGCGGATCTGCACGCGGCCGGCTACGAGCTGGCGATCGAGACCAACGGCAGCGTCGCGCTGCCGCCGGGCCTCGACTGGGTGACGGTGAGCCCGAAGGTCGCCGAGCACGCCATCCGCCAGCGCCGCGCCGACGAGGTCAAGTACGTCCGCGGCTACGGCCAGGCGGTGCCGGAGACCGTCGTCGAGGCGGACCACTACTTGATCTCGCCGGCCTTCGACGGCCCCGACCTCGACCGCCGGACCCTCGACTGGTGCGTCCGGCTGGTCCGGGAAAACCCGCCGTGGCGGCTCTCCCTCCAGCAGCACAAGATCTGGGGAGTGCGATGACGCCGCCGGCGGCGCGGGCTGGTACGTTTCTTGAGGCGCCTTCGCGCGTGGCCGAGCCCTTCGACCTGCGGGTGATGTCCTACAACGTCCTCGGGCAGGCCCACGTCCTGACCGGCGCCTACCTGCGCTGGGTGGCGCAGGCGATCGAGCGCGAGGCGCCGGACGTCGTCGGCCTGCAGGAGGTCCACCGCGGCACTTGGATGTCGCGCTTCGCCGATCAGATCGACGAGCTGGCGCGCTTGACCGGCATGACCTCCCACTTCGAGGCCAGCCTCGCCGGCGCCGGGCGCGACGGGCGGCGCTGGGAGGTGGGCAACGCCGTCTTGACCCGTGGCACGATCCGCGCCGCCACCGTCGTGCCGCTCCCCGGCAGCGGCGAGCCGCGCACCCTGCTCGACACCGAGGTCGAGCTGCGCGGCCGGCGGCTGCGCTTCTTCGTCACCCACCTTTCGGCCTGGGGGCGGCTGACCTCGCCGTCGCGCCACCTCCAGGTGCAACACGTGGCCGAGCGGCTGCACGGCTGCGGCGAGCCGTTCGTCCTGGTCGGCGACCTCAACGCCCCACCCGAGGCGCCGGAGCTGCGGCACCTGATGGCCGCCGACCTCTTCCGCATGTGCGGCGACGCCATGGAGTCGACCCACCGCATGACCCGCCAGCGCCTCGACTACGTCTTCGCCGACGCCGGCTGGCAGATCGTCGGCGAGCGCATCCCCCGCGGCGGCCCCTCCGACCACTTCCCCGTCGTCGTCGATCTGCGCCGGTGATCGAGATCCCCCTCTGGCTCTTCGCGCTGCTGGTCCTGGCGATCGGCGCGCTCGGGCTGATGCTCTACAACAACCTGCGCGAGGTCCGCTTCCGGGTGCGCATCCCGAAGGAGCTGACCCGGCTCGAAGAGGGGCTCTGCTCGCTCGCCGGCCTGACCGGCGCCGTGATCTCGACGGGGAACACGGCCGAGCTGCTGCAGAACGGCGACGGCTTCTTCCCCCCGCTCCTCGCCGACATCGCCGCCGCCGAGAAGTCGATCCATCTCGAGACCTACGTCTGGTGGCGCGGCGACATCTGCCACGAGGTGGCGGCGGCGCTCGCGGCGCGGGCGCGCCAGGGGGTCGAGGTGCGGGTGATGCTCGACGCCCTCGGCGCCTTCACCATGGAGCGCAGGCTGCGCCGGCAGATGCGGCGCGCCGGCTGCCGGGTGGAGGTCTACAACCGCCTCCGCCTCTCCCACCTCGGGGTGCTCAACAAGCGCACCCACCGCAAGCTCGCGGTCTTCGACGGCCGGATCGGCTACGTCTTCGGGCACGGCATCGCCCAGCAGTGGACCGGCAACGGGGAGGACAAGGACCACTGGCGCGATACCGGGGTGCGCCTGCGCGGCCCGGTGGTCCACATGGTCCAGTCGGTCTTCTGCGAGCACTGGGTGGAGGAGACCGGCGAGGTGCTGATCGGCCCGAAGTACGTCCCGATCCTGGAGCCCGCGGGGGAGCTGGAGGTCCAGGTCTTCACCGGCTCGCCCAAGGGGGGGAT
>DASWHY010000632.1:0-5174 GCA_036397955.1 Thermoanaerobaculia bacterium
GGTCCTGGAGCGGGCGGGCGGTGTACGGGTAGCGACTGCGGAAGCGTCTGATCTGGTCCTCGGAGACCGTGATCGGCTCCTGCAGGACGTGCCAGCGCACCCCCTCGGCGCAGGCCGGGGTGGTGAGCGAGCCCGCGTAGCGGACGTAGCCGCGCCGCGCCGGCAGCAGGTCGAGCGGCTGGAGCTCGGCGACGCCGCCCGGCCTGCCCGTCTCGGGGATCGTCTCCACGAAGGCCTGAAAGGCCGCGTTCGGCGCCCCCTCGACCAGGAACACACCCACCACCGCGACCTCGTTGAGGTCGTTCCAGTGGACGAGGTGGAGCTCCAGCGGGAACTGCCCCCGGTCGCAGTGCTCGCACGGCGTGTGGAAGTGGAACTGGACCAGGCGATAGCTCTCGCCCCCGACGAGCAGGTACATCCGCTCCGCGGCGTCCTGCGGCGCCTGGGCCTGAAGCTCCTGGCCCCCGTACGCCTCGACGACGGTGAACCGCGTCCGGCGGTAGTCGAACCCGAGCCTCGGCAGGTCGGCGGGCTGGGCCTCGGCGAGGTCGATCGGCGACTGCCGCTTGCCCACCTCGCACAGGGCGTTTTGCGGCGGGCAGATCTCCCACCAGTGGTCGGGGCCGGTGGGGCCCTCGTAGCTCCACTGGCAGTCGGCGGTCGGTTCGGGGGCGGGCGCGCCGCCGTTCGGGGCCGCGGCCGGCGCGAGAGCCGCTAGCGGGACGGCGAGCAGGCAGGCGAGGAGCGTCCTCACGGCGGGCCTCCTTTCGGACGAGCGGGGGTGGCGCCGTGAGAGGTTACCGCACTTCGCTCAGTGCTCGGCGGCCGTCCCGGCGCTCCAAGGGGGGACGACGTCGTTCATGCGCGCGTAGGCGATCGCCTGGCCGAGGTGCTCGTGCATGTGGTTGGCGAGGGTGAAGAAGAGCTCGCGCACCGTGGCCTCGCGGCCGAAGGCCTGCACGCGCCGCTCGAGGTCGACGGGCGAGGCCTTCTCGAACTCGTTGCGGACGTGCGCGATCGAGCGGTCGAGGAGCGCCACGAGCTGCGCCTTCTCCGGCGGCGCCTGCTGCAGGGCGGCAGCGTCCACGCCTGCGAGGGCCGGCGCGCCCCAGAGGCGCGGCAGCAGGACGTTGGTCGCCACGACGTGGGCGTAGACCTCGCCGACCGAGCGCACTCCCTCGCCCGGGCGCCAGCGGTAGAGCTCCGCGGGCGTGGCCTCGGCGAGCGCGACGAGCTTCTCGTCGAGGTCGGTCAGGTCGCGCAGGTACTCGCCGCGGAAGCCGGGGTCGGCGGGCGCGGGCGTCGGGGCGGCGGCCGGGGCCGGCGGATCGGGAGTGAGGTCGAGGATGGTCTCGGCGGCGGCCGGCGCGGGGGCGAGCGCGGCAGCGCAGACGAGCAGGGCGATCCAGCGGAGCGGTTGCTTCATGCGGCGGCCTCCTCGGGCCCGGTGCCGGGCCCAAGGATGCAAAAGCGCGCCGCGCGGTTGTTTCATTCCGGCTAAGATCGGCGCCACCGATGAATCTCGCGCTCGCCACCCTGGCCGGCCTGTCGGTGCTGGCGGTCCTGGTCTGGCTGCTGCTCCAGCTCCAGCGCACCTCCTTCCTGGCGCGGCAGCTCGCCTTCCCGCTCTACGTCGCGGCGGCGACGGCGGGGCTGTGGACGGCCACACTCTTCCCCGCCGGCAAGCCGGCGATGCGGGTCTTCGAGTGGGCGCTCGTCTTCCTGCTCTGCGTCACCGTCCTGCGGGTCCTCGGGCTCCTTCTCTTCGACGTCCATTTGCATGGGCGCAAGGGGATGCGCCTGCCGCCGCTCCTGCCGGCGGTGGCGTTGGGGCTGGCCTATGCGGTGACGGCGCTGATCAGCCTGAAGCTCAAGTTCCAGGACCTCCCGTTCACCGCCCTCCTCGCCTCGACCGCCGTCACCTCGCTGGTCCTCGGCCTCGCCCTCCAGCCGATCCTCGCCAACTTCTTCGCCGGCCTGGTGATCAGCCTCGAGCGGCCGTTCCGCATCAACGACTGGATCAAGGTCGGGGACACCGAAGGACGCGTCGTGGCGATCAACTGGCGCACGACCCATCTGCGCACGCGCGACAACGACAACGTGATCTTCCCCAACAGCAAGATCTCCGACGAGCGCGTCCTCAACTACTTCTACCCGCAGCCGATGCACCTGGAGCGGATCCACGTCGGCGTCCACT
Source organism: Thermoanaerobaculia bacterium (assembly GCA_036397955.1). Classification (GTDB taxonomy): domain Bacteria; phylum Acidobacteriota; class Thermoanaerobaculia; order Multivoradales; family UBA5704; genus DASUNQ01. The sequence continues at coordinate 2,198 of DASWHY010000632.1, forward strand.
ACCGCACGCCCCCCTACCGCGTGCGGCGCGCTCTCCTGGAGTGCGCGGCCGGCGTGCCCGGGGCGCTGGAAAAGCCGACGCCGGAGGTCTACGTGCTCGGCTTCGGCGAGAGCGCCGTGAGCTACGAGCTGCGGGTGTGGATCGAGGACATCGCGCAGGCGCCGCGCATCGCCAGCGACCTGCGCACCCGCATCTGGGAGGAGTTCAAGCGCGAAGGCCTGGTCATCCCCCACCCGATCCGCACTCTCGAGCTGGCGCCGCGGGCACGGGCGGGCCTGCTCGGGAAGGAGGAGGGACCGCCGCCGGCGCGCCTCTTCGTCGCCGAGGGACCGGACCGCGGCCGGTCGCTGGAGCTCGACGGCGCGCCGGTGACCCTCGGGCGGTCGCGCGGCTGCTCGCTCCCCCTCTCCGACCCCAACGCCAGCAAAGAGCACCTCAAGATCGAATGGACCCCGGAGGGCTATCTGATGTCCGACCTCGGCAGCAGCTTCGGCACCCTCGTCAACGGCCGGCCGGCGACGACGGCCGTGCTCCGGCCGCTCGACCGCATCGCCGTCGGCGAGACGACCATCGTCTTCGAGAGCGATGCCCGCTGAGACGCCGGAGCGGCTCGGCCCCTACCAGGTGCTGGCCCCGCTCGGCCGGCGCGGCTCGCTGGTCGTCTACGACGGGGTGGAGGCGGCGAGCAACCGCCCGGTGACGCTCAAGGCGCTGCAGCCGCGCCTCGCCGAGAACCCCGACGCGGTGCGCCGCTTCGAGGCGGCGGTAGAGGCCGCGGCGCGGCTCCCCCACCACCAGCACCTCGTGGCGGTCGTCGGGCGCGGCCAGGAAGACGGCGTCCCCTTCGCCGCCTTCGAGCGCTTCTCCGGTACGCCGCTGCACGAGGTGCTGCGGCAGCGGCGGCTGTCGCTGCAGGAGGCGATGGAGACCTTCAAGGCGATCTGCCGCGGCCTTCAGCACGCGCACGCGCGCGGCCTGCTGCACGGCAACCTCGACCCCTGGACGGTGCTGGTGGCGCCCGACCTCTCGCAGGTCCAGCTCACCGACTTCGGCCTCGGCCGGCTGCCGGCGCCGGCCAGCCTGACGACGACGATCAACACCACCGAGATCACCCTCAGCGGCTTCCATTACCTCGCCCCCGAGCTGCTGGAGCTCAACGCCCGGGGCGACGTCCGCGCCGACCTCTACTCGGCCGGCGTCATGTTCCACGAGATGCTGACCGGCCGGGCGCCGGGGGGGAAGTTCAGCCTGCCGAGCCAGTTGAACGGCGAGCTGCCGTCGGAGATCGACGTCGTAGTGCTGAAGTGCCTGGCGCGCCGCCCGGAAGACCGCTACCGCAGCGCCGGCGAGCTGCTGGCCGAGCTGGAGCGGCTGGAGGAGACGCTGCGCCTGCGCCTCCTCTCCGAGCTGCGCGGCATCACGCGCGGGACCTCGCGCCTGCTGGGGGGCGGCGAAGAGACCGGAGCCGGCGGCGGCAAGCGGACGCTGCTGCTGGTGGTGGCGATCGCGGTGCTGCTCGCGCTCCTCGCCGCGGCCGGGCTGCTGCTCACCTGACCGCTACTCGGCGCGCAACGCCACGATCGGGTCGACCTGCGTCGCCCGCCGCGCCGGCAGCCAGCTCGCCACGAGCGCCACCAGCGCCAGGAGCACCGGCACCGCCGCGAAGGTGAGCGGGTCGGTCGCCCGCACGCCGTAGAGGAAGCTCGCCAGGAGGCGCGTGGCGAGGTAGGCCGCCACCAGCCCCACCGCCGCGCCCACCAGCACCAGCCGCAGCCCCTGGCCGACGACCAGCCGCTGCACCTGTTCGCGGCGGGCGCCGAGGGCCATGCGCAGCCCCATCTCGTGGCGGCGCTGGGTGACGCCGTAGCTGATGACGCCGTAGACCCCGACCGAAGCGAGCACCAGGGCGAGGAAAGCGAAGATGGCGAGGAGCGTGGTGCGGAAGCGCTGCTCGGCGAGCGACTCGGCGACCACCTGGGTCAGCGGGCGGACGCTGAAGACCGGCAGGTCGGCGTCGACACGGCGCACCGCCTCGCGCACCGGCGCCGCGAGGCGCATCGGGTCGCCGTCGGTGCGCACCACCAGCACGGCGGCGGAGGATGGGGCCTGCGCCATCGGCAGGTAGGTCTCGGCCGCGGGGTCGGTCGAGAGCGCTTCGTGGCGCACGTCGCCGACCACGCCGACCACCGTCCGCCATTCCACGTCGTCGTCGCCGGGGTCGTCGAAGGTGAAGCGCTTGCCGACCGCCTCCTCGCCGGGCCAGGTCTTCTCGGCCATCGTGCGGTTGACCACCGCCACCGGCAGCACGCCCTGGCGGTCGCCGGCGTTCAGGCGCCGCCCGCGGACGAGGGGGATCGACAGCGATTCGAGGTAGCCGGGCGTGACGAAGCGGATGTGGCTCGTCTCCTCCTGTCCCGGGGGCGGCTCGGGACGGCCCTCGACGACGAAGCTCAGCACGTAGGCGCTGCCGCCGAGCGGCAGCGGGTAGCCGGCGCCGGCGCTCTCGACTCCGGGGAGCCCGCGCACCTCCGCCAGCACCTCGTCGTAGAAAGCGGCGATCCGCGGGTCGTCCTCTTCGTCGGGGTAGCGGGACTCGGGCAGGTTCACCTCGAGGGTCAGGATGCCGGCGGTCTCGAAACCCGGGCTCACGGCCGAGAGGCCGGCGAGGCTGCGCAGCAGCAGTCCGGCGGCGACCAGCAGCACGAGGGTGAGCGCCACCTCGACGACCACCAGGGCGCCGCGCGCCGAGCGGGCACGCACGCCGGCGCTCGCCCCGCGGCCCCCTTCCTTGAGCGTCCCCTGGAGGTCGGGCCGCGCGGCGTGGAGGGCCGGCACCAGGCCGAAGACGAGGCCGGTCACGACCGCCAGCGCGAGCGTGAAAAGGAGGACCGGCGGCTCGAGGCCGATCTCGGCGGCGCGCGGGATGTTGTCGGCATTCATGGCGACCAGAGCGCGGGTGCCCCAGAGGGCGACGAGG
>DASWHY010000633.1:0-9462 GCA_036397955.1 Thermoanaerobaculia bacterium
CGGAGGAATGTCCCCCCGCGCCGCTCCCGCCACTGGCATCGAGCAAGCTCGATCCCGTCCTACGCCTCACCGCCGTGCGGGCCGCCCGGGAGAAGAGCGGCCTACGGGACGTGGCGGTTGCGGCGGCGGCCACCGGCTCGCACGAGCTCCGCCGCGTCACGGCGGTCGGCGACGTGCCTCTCGGTGTCAAATTCCTGGCCGCCTCTCTCTCTGTCCCTTCCGTACGTGCGCTGGCGAAGGCCGATCTGGTCCAGGTGCTGGTGGACGTGCGCGATGCGAAAGCCGTCGCCGTGCAGGTCGCGCAATGGCAGGGAGAGACGCACCAGGTGACCGCGACGACACTGGCGGTCCATACGCCGCGTGCTCGGCTGCAGGAGATCGCGGCGCTCGAGGACGTCCGCTACGTGGAATCAAGCGCGCGGCTGCGCCCGCACGGCGACCTTGCCCACCTCTCGAGCCGCTTGGTGCGCGCGGGCGTACGCAGCGTGCCGCAGACCGGGCGCGGTGTCCTCGTCGGCGTGATCGATACCGGCATCGACGCCGCCCACCCGTCGTTCACGAGCGGCGGGACGAACCGCATCGTCCGGTACTGGGACCAGGAATCCGGAGTGGAGCACACCGCCGCGGCCATTGCCGCCGGCCAGGCGGCGGCCTCCCCCGATGTGATCGGCCACGGCACGCACGTGGCGGGGATCGCGGCGGGCAACGGCGGGGGATCGCCCAACCAGCGGTATCAAGGAGTCGCCCCCGAGGCGGACCTGGCCATCGTCAAGACGAGCTTCATGACCGCCGACATCGCGCGTGCCATCCGGCAGGTCTTCGACCTGGCCGATCAACGCGCGCAGCCCTGCGTCGTGAATCTGAGCCTCGGCGGTCACTACGGCGGCCACGACGGCACAACCGTCGCCGAGCGCGCCGTCGATCAGCTCTGCGGACGCGGGCGGATCGTCGTCGTCTCGGCCGGCAATGAGGCGAACGATCGCATCCACGCCGGCACCGAGCTGCCCCGCGGGGCCGCTCAGCCCGCCCGCTGGGTTGCCGACCTCGAGCTTGTCAGCCGAGCGATCCAGGGGGACCTGATGGGGCTGCTCACCGTGCAGGTCTGGCACCAGCACGAGGACGATCTTTTGGTGCGGCTGCGCAGCCCGAACGGCGAGCTCTTCTCGCCGCCTCGCGATGGCTCCCAGGAGTTCGACCGCTCGGTCTTTTTCGTCGAGGCCGTCCATCAGGTGGCTCCCTACAGCGGCGACCACTCGACAACGTTCCAAATCGCCACCGTGGCCCAGAGCCAATGGCTCCGCGGCTGGAGCGTGATTGTCGAAGAGGACCGCGGCGAGGGCCGCCATGGCGTCCAAGTCGGGGCAGTCCACGCCTGGATTCTCGACCGTGAGCAGGGACACTTCAGCGCCGGCTTCACCCGCTCCCATCTAATCGGCATGCCGGGCACCGCCTATTCGGCGATCACAGTCGGCTCCTACGCGAGCCGCCGAGAATGGACCTCGCGCGACGCGACGAGCCCGAACGTGGTCCTCGACCAGGTCCACCTCGAGGACATCTCCTACTTCAGCAGCCCGGGCCCGACGCGCGATGGCGACACCAAGCCCGAAATCGCGGCACCCGGCCAGTGGCTGATCGCCCCGCTCTCGCAGAGAGCCGAAGAGGCGTGGGTGCCCCTTTGGACCCGCCTCGCGGGGAGCGAGTACGCGTCAATGCAGGGAACGAGCATGGCGGCCCCGTACGTCACGGGGGCTCTCGCCCTGCTCCTCGAAAAGGAGCCGAACATCGACTGGGCGGAAGCCAAGCGCCGTCTCATCAAGTCGGCGCGACAGGACGCCTTCACCTGGCCGTGCTGGAACTCTCGCTGGGGCTACGGTAAGATCGATGTGGAGAAGCTGTTGAGAATCGAGCCGTGAACCTCAAAGAACGCCTGATCGCCTCCGGAGAGGCGCTGCTACACCGGGGCGGCACCGTCCAGGTCCTGGTGGACCTCAACGTCCGGGAGCCGGACGCTGCCTGTCTCCAGAAGCTCGCGGCCTACGGCCTCGAGGTGAGCGAGGTGATCGGCAACAAGCTGGTGGGCACGATCCCCGGCGAGCAGATCGGTCGCCTCGAGCGCGACCCGCAAGTCGCTGAGGTCGAGGTCGCAACCCGCCTCAAGCCCACTGCCAGGCTCTGACGCCTTTCCGAAGCCGCCACGGCGTCGGCGGCCGCCACTACTGCTTCCCGCACGGCCCGCTACGTGCGTCTCGACAACCAGGGGCCGCGACCGCTGGGGCGACTACGCCGGCATTGCCAACGACCCCGCCGACAACCGCACCATCTGGTCCTACACCAAGTTCGCCGCCGGCGTCGACAAGTGGGGCACGTGGATCGGGGCGTCGCGGTTCTGAGACCTACGTCTCGACGTCGCGTAAACTGCCCCGAGCCGGGAGGCTTGGAGAACCCATGGCTACGATCACTTACGATGTGCCCACCAGCGCCTTCTCCGCACTCCGACTGTCCCCTGCCGAATTCGCTCGGGAGATGAGGATCGCGGCCTGTGTCCAGTGGTACGCACAAGGCCTCCTCTCGCAGGAGCGTGCCGCCGAGATCGCCGGCCTGAGCCGGACGGAATTTCTCGACGAGCTCCTGCGGCGGAAGGTGTCGGCCTCTCAAGAGACGTTTGAGGAGCTGCTCGAAGAAATCGAGCATGAGTAGGCGGTGGGTGGTCGATGCGTCACCGCTCATCCTGCTCGGGAAGATCGATCGGATCGGGCTCCTCGGCGCGCTCGCCGACGAGCTGGTCGTGCCGCAGGCCGTAGCGCAAGAGGTTCGTGCTAAGCCGGGAGGGGCGCCCGCGCTCGACCAGATCGGGCTCCGGCCCGGAGCGCGGATCGCGTCTGAGGTCGCGGTGACACCGGAGCTTCGGGCCTGGGATCTCGGACGGGGCGAGCTGCAAGTCCTCGCCCACACAGCTCTCGTCCCGGGCAGCCGAGCCGTTCTGGACGACCTCGCCGCGCGCCGCTGCGCACAAGCCCTCGGCCTCCCTGTCATCGGGACCTTGGGAGTCGTGCTCCGCGCCCGGAGAAAGGGTCTCATCGAGGCGGCGCGGCCGGTCATCGACCACCTCCGTCGCGTCGGCCTTCACGCTTCAGACGAGCTGATCGAGCGGGTCCTCGCCCACCTCGGCGAATAAGCTGGCGCTTCGGCCTAGCCCGGATTTCTCACCATAGAGTCAGAAAAGGGCTGCTCCAAGTGGTATAAGTGGTTTGTCGAGAAACACTTAAGCCACCATGGAGGGCAGCCCTTTGACAACACAGTGTACCGCAGATCAGCTGAGTTTGGGAGGCTGGGGCGAGGGCCGTCGGCGCGAGGTGCGGGTGGACTTCGAGGGTGGGCAGCTGAGTCCCATTCTACAAGTTGGGAAGGTTGGAACTGGAGGCGACGACCGGATTCGAACCGGTGAATAAGGGTTTTGCAGACCCTCGCCTTACCACTTGGCTACGTCGCCTTGAGTAGGTCCAAAGAACCGAAAGGCCGCTGGCGCGGCCCTGGGCTGCCCCGGCGGGCCGGCTAGGGCCGGGAGGGGTGAGGTCTGGAGCGGGAAACGGGATTTGAACCCGCGACCCCAACCTTGGCAAGGTTGTGCTCTACCACTGAGCTATTCCCGCTCACGAGCGAGGGAGGATATCGGCCCCCCTCCGCACTGTCAACCCTGAACCGCGTAAGCCACTGCCGTGCAGGGATTTACCGGACTCAACCCTGGACGGAGAACGCGTCCCGGACGAGGCTGTATTCCCAGCCGTCGGCGGTCCAGTCGAGGCCCAGGACGTCGAAGCGGCAGGCGCCGGAGAGGCCGTGCAGCGCCAGGTGCAGAGCCGCGGCGCGGGCCAGTCGGCGCTGCTTGGCCGGGGTCACCGCGGCGAGCGCCGCGCCGTAGGCGGCGCCGCCGCGGGCCTTGATCTCGACGAAGCAGATCGTGTCGCCGTCGCGGGCCACGACGTCGATCTCGCCGCCGCGGTTGACCACGTTGCGGTCGAGGATGCGGTAGCCCTGGCGCTCCAGCCAGCGCACCGCCTGGTCCTCCCCGGCTCGGCCGCGGCCACGCGTGTGCGTCCCCGGCTGGAAGGCGCCCGACATCCCCCGGCGTACCCTACCCGCGCTTCCAGCGCGGCCCCTGGGGCGTGTCCTCGACGGTCACCCCGAGCGCCGTCAGCTCGCCGCGCAGTCGGTCGGCGGCGGCCCAGTCCCGGGCCTTGCGGGCGGCCTCGCGCTCGGCGACGAGCCGCCCGATGTCCTCCTCGGGCACGGCGCCGCCGCCCTCCTCCTGCCCCACCCACTCGTCCGCGTCGAGCACCCCGAGCACGCGGTCCACGTCCGCCAGCGCCTCGATCACCCGCTCGTGGTCGCCGGCCCCGAGCCGCCGGTCCTCGATCGCCACGTTGACCTCCTTGACGAAGCGGAAGACGGCGGCGAGCGCCTCGGCGACGTTCAGGTCGTCGGCCAGGGCCGCGGTGAAGTCGCGCTGCACGGTCTCGGCGGCGTCGCCGAGGGTGCCGATCGGCTCGCCCGACTCCCGCGCGTGGACCAGCCGGAAGAGCATCTCGTCCACCCGCCGCAGCGCCCCGGCCGCCGCCTCCAGCGAGTCCCAGGTGAAGTTGAGCTTCTGCCGGTAATGGACGGAGAGGAGCAGGTAGCGGATGGCGCGCGGCGCCGCGCCGCGGGCCAGCAGGTCGGCCAGCGTGTACTGGTTGCCGAGCGACTTCGACATCTTCTCGCCGTCGACGATCAGATGCTCGGAGTGCAGCCAGGTGTGGACGAACGGCTTGCCGGTCGCCGCCTCGCTCTGCGCGATCTCGTTCTCGTGGTGCGGGAAGATGTTGTCGACGCCGCCGCAGTGGAGGTCGAGGGTCTCGCCGAGGTACTTCATCGCCATCGCCGAGCACTCGATGTGCCACCCCGGCCGGCCGCGCCCCCACGGCGAGTCCCAGGCCGGCTCCTCGGGCTTGGCGCCCTTCCAGAGGACGAAGTCGCGCACGTCCTCCTTCTCGTACTCGTCGCTCGCCACCCGCTCGCCGCGCCGCGCCTGCGTCAGGTCGAAGCCGGAGAGCTTGCCGTAGTCGGGGACGGCGGCGAGGCGGAACCAGACCGAGCCGTCGGCCTCGTAGGCCACTTGCTTCTCGAGGAGGCGCGCGATCAGCGCGATCATCTCGGGGACGTGGTGGGTGGCGCGCGGGTAGCGCTCGGCGCGCTCGACGTGCAGCGTGTCGAGATCGCGCAGGAAGCCCTCGATGAAGGGGGCGGTGTAGTCGTCGAGCGAGACGCCGGCGGCGCGCGCGCCGTTGATCGTCTTGTCGTCCACGTCGGTGATGTTCATCACCTGGTTGACGCGCCAGCCGAGGTAGCGCAGCGCCCGCCGCAGCAGGTCCTCGAAGAGGAAGGTGCGGAGGTTGCCGATGTGGATCTCGTTGTAGACCGTGGGGCCGCAGGTGTAGACGCGGGCTTCCCCCGGCACCAGCGGCCGGAAGGGCTGGCGGCGGCGGCCCAGCGTGTTGAAGAGGACGAGCTCGGGGCGGCCGCGGCGCGCTTCTCTGCCGTCGCTCACTGGCGGACCTCGACCGAGCCCGCCGCGAAGCTGAGCCCCACGAGCGCCTGCCCGCTCGGATCGACCCCGGTCGGGCCGACGAAGGTGAAGGGCCCGGTCCCGGCCGCCCGCGCCGAGAAGGCGAGGCTGAGGAGCGTGCCGGAGCCGCTGATGCCGCCGGCGGTACCGAGGCGCGTGAAGCCGACGACCAGGGTGCCGGCCGGGCTCTCCACGACCTGCAGGCTCGTCTGGACGGTGCCGTTCGCGTTGAGCAGCGTCCCCTCGGTCGCGCCGTCGTAGCGCAGGACCGTCGCCGGGTACTGGAGGTCGAAGGAGACGCCGTAGAGGTTCGTCACCTGGTTGGCGCGGACCTCGAGGACCAGCGTCGTCGCGGTGCCGCCGGTGCCGCTGCCGAGCGCGACGCTGTTGGCCGGCGCCGTGCCCGAGGCCGTGAAGGTGATCCCCGGCGGCGGGGGCGGCGGCGGCTGCGTCGGCCCGCCGCCCCCCCCGCCGCCGCCGCCGCAGGCCGCGACGAGCGCCAGCAGGAGCGCGCCGGCGAGGGGCGCCTGGAGCCCCTTCACACCGTCACCTCGTGGGTCGCCGCGAGGCGGCGGAGCTGGCGCTTCGCCCGCTCCCGGCGCAGCCCGCGCAGCCGGTCGGTGAAGAGCACGCCGTCCAAATGGTCCACCTCGTGGCAGACGGCGCGCGCCAGCCACCCCTCGGCGACGAGCTCGAAGGGCGTGCCGTCCACGTCCTGCGCCCGCACCCGCACCCGCGCCGGGCGCTCGACCTTGTCCAGCAGGCCGGGGATCGAGAGGCACCCCTCCTCCTCCACCTCTTTCCCCTCCGGCTCCAGCACTTCCGGGTTGACCAGCACTCTCAGCTCCTCCGGCTCCTTCCCCACCGTCAGGTCCACGACCGCGAGCCGCACCGTCAGGCCGACCTGCGGCGCCGCCAGCCCGACCCCCGGGGCCGCATGCATGGTCTCCACCAGGTCCCGCGCCAACTTGCGCAGCGAGGCGCCGCCGAAGTCGGTCACCGGGGGGCAGACCTCGCGCAGCACCGGGTCGGGGTAGATGCGGATCGGGAGGATCGCCATGCCGCCGACTGCCGGCTAAGAGCCCCTAACCGCCGCCCCGCAGCCGGCGCACGGCCACACCCACGTCGCGGTCGTTGTGCTGCTCGCGCAGGGCTTCGAGGAAGGCGCGCGGATCGGAGTTGCCGACCAGGTTCTGCTCCAGCCCCTCGCGGTCGAGCTTGAGAACCGTGGCGTTCTCGCTCGCCCGGTAGCCGGCCGGCCAGACGCCGCGCTCGAGGAGCACTCCCTCGCCAACGATGTCGCCGGAGGTGAAGCTGCGCACGCCGAGCGGCTTCTTCTCCGGGCCCTCCACGAAGGCCTCGAGGACGCCGCGCACGATGAGCAGCAGCTCCCCCTCGCGGCTCCCCTCCTCGGCGAGCTGCGTCCCCTCCTTGCAGTGCGCGAGCTGCATCGTCGAGAGGAGGCGCTTCAACTGCTCGGGGGTGAGGCGCTGGACGAGGCGGCTGCCCGCCAGGTTGTGCCAGAGCCGCTGCAGCTCGACCGCCGAGGTCCCCGCCTTCTGCCCGCCGGCCTGGCGCAACCCTTCGATGGCCATCGCCCGCACGTGCTCCATGCTCTTCTCGCGCTGGTAGCGCTCGACCTTGAAGCGGATCGACTGGTCGAGCGGCGCCAGCTTCTGCGCCTTGGCGAGGAGGGCGACCCCCTTCTCGTAGAAGCCGTCCTGGGCGTACTCCTCGGCGACCAGCGAGTACTCCTCGACCGCCTTCTCGTACTGCCGGAGCTGGCTGTACACCTCGGCGAGCTTCAAGCGGGAGTGGAGGTCTTCGGGGTTGGTGCGCAGCTTGGCGCGCAGGCGCAGCTCCGCCTCCTCGTACCGCTCGAGGACGATGAGGTCGTCGATCGTGAACTCCTGCTGCGGCTGCTGCGCGCCGCCGCCGCCGCGGAACCAGCTCTTGAACGCCACGCCGCCTCCCGGGACCGCGTCGGTGGGCCCCCTGTCCGCTGCGGCGCCGAGTGGACGCCGGCGACGTCTGCGGTGGACATCAGGGGACCGCCGCGGGGAGCGGCCATTATAGGGCCAAGCGCCGGTAACTACAGTTGGCGCAATGCTGTCCGGCCGCGCGGGATCTCGGCGGCGCGCCGGCGGGCGAGCCCTGCCAAGATGGCGCGCGGGTTGCTCTCCGCGCCGGTAGAGGTATACGGTCCAACTGAGGAGATCACGATGCCCGCCAGCGTCCCGTCCCGCTCCCTCCACACCCTGTGGGCCGCCGCCGCCCTGCTGCTGCTGGCCGCCCCCGCCGCCGCCGAGCGCGACGGCAGCTACGGCTACTTCCGGGTGATCGAAGGGTCCGCCACGGTCACCCAGGCCGGCTCCGGCACCCGCGCCGCCGCCGAGCTCAACCAGCCGGTGCTCGCCGGCGACCGCCTCTGGGTGCCGCGGAACGGCCGCCTCGAGGTGGTCCTCTCCGATGGCAACCTGCTGCGCGTGGACGGCGACACGGAGCTCCTCTTCGAGCGCCTCGCCGACTCGCCCGACTCCGACGACCGCCAGACCGTGCTGCGCCTGCTCGACGGCAACATCCAGCTCGAGGTGCGGCGGGGCGGCGGCGAGCCGCCGCGCATCGACACGCCGAACGCCACCGTCTACGTGCAGGAGGAGGGGAGCTACCGCATCGGCACCGGCGACGAGGAGTGGACCGAGGTCGTGGTGCGCGAGGGCTACGCCGAGGTGGTGACCGAGCGCGGCTCGGCCGTGGTGCGCGACGATGAGCAGGCCTGGGTCGACGGCGTACGCGACCCGCGGGTGGACGTGCAGGACGCCGGCGCGCGCGACGCGCTGGAGCGCTGGGCGGGGCGCCTGGACGACGAGTACGACAGCGACGGCGACGGCGACCGCTACGCCTACCTCGACCCCGACCTCCGTTACCAGGGCTCGTCGCTCCACCGCTACGGCTCCTGGGTCAACTACAACCACTCCTGGGTCTGGCGGCCGCGCGTCGCCGTCGGCTGGCGCCCCTACCACTACGGCCGCTGGGCGTACACGCCGGCCGGCTACTTCTGGGTCACTTCCGAGCCCTGGGGCTGGGTCCCCTACCACTACGGCACCTGGGACTACGTGCCGGCCTACGGCTGGCTCTGGTACCCCGGCCGCACCTTCGCGCCCGCCTGGGTCTACTGGTACTGGGGCTCGAGCCACATCGGCTGGTGCCCGGTGGGCTACTACACCCACTGGTACAACCGCGGCTGGGGCGGCGGCTTCCGCCACGGCGTCTACGGCTGGGTGGGCGGCGACTGGGGGCACTTCGGCGACTGGAACTTCGTGCCCTACAACCACTTCGGGCGGCGCGACCTGCACCGCTGGGCGCGCGCCGGCCGCGACCTGCGCGACACCCGCCCCGGCGGGCTCGGGCGCGGCATCCTGACCACCGACACGCGGTCGCTCACCCCCGACCGCCTGGGCGACCCGCGCGGCGCCCAGGAGATCCTGCGCCGCCGCGACGTCACCCCGCGCGGCGCGGCCGGCGACCTGCCGGACGTCACCCCCTTCATCGAGCGGCGCAACGAGCTGCCGCCCGAAGTGCGGCGCCGCGTCATCGCCGAGCGCCCCGGCGACGCGCCGGAAGATTCGCCGCTGCGGCCGCGCATCGCCATCGACCGCCGCGACGGCGGCTCCTCGGGCGCCAGCGAAGGCCCGCGCGCCATCGGTGGCGACAGCCCCCGCGCCGTGCCCGCCCGCCCCGACCGCCCGGCCACCGACGCCGGCGGCGAAGCCTGGCGTGTCCGTCCCCGCGACCGCGGCGAGGGCGGCGCCAGCGACGCCCCGCGCGCCGTCCCCGCGCGCCCGGCCCGCCCCCCCGAA
>DASWHY010000634.1:0-4681 GCA_036397955.1 Thermoanaerobaculia bacterium
GACCCGCGTGCCGACGAAGTCGGCCTGGATCGGCAGCTCGCGGTGGCCACGATCGACCAGCACCGCGAGCTGCACCAGCCGCGGGCGGCCGTAATCGACGAGCTGATCGAGGGCGGCGCGCACGGTGCGGCCGGTGTAGAGGACGTCGTCGCAGAGGACGATGACGCGGTCGTCGATCGAGCCGGGCAGCCGGCTCTCGCGCACGATCGGCTGCGCGGCGATGAGCGAAAGGTCGTCGCGGTAGAGGGTGATGTCGAGGACGCCGAGCGGCACCGGCCGCCCCTCCATGCGCTCGATCTCGGCGGCCAGCGCCTCGGCGAGGGGCACGCCGCGAGTGCGGATGCCGACCAGCAGCAGGTCCCCCTTCCCGCGGTTGCGCTCCACGACCTCCCCCGCCATACGGCGGATCGCGCGGGACATCTGGTCGGCGTCGAGGAGGGTGGTCTTCGGCGTCAGGTGGGGGTGGGCCACGCTCGCTCCGGGTCCGCGGCATCGTAGTGGCGGGCCTGCGGGGTGTCAATTCGATAAACTGCCCTCCTGCGACGCGAAGTGCGCTTTCTCGCCCTTTTCCTCCTGCTTCTGGCCGGCGGGTTCACGGTGGTCTCGCTCAACTGGGTGAACGACCGCGCGATCGAGCCGTTCACCGGCTGGGTGGCACGGGCGAGCGGCGCGGCGCTCAACCTCCTGGGGCAGGAGGTGCGGATGGAGGGGACGGTCATCCGCAGCGACCGCTTCGCGGTGAACATCCGCAACGGCTGCAACGCCGTCGAGACGCTGCTCATCTTCGGCGCCGCCGTGCTCGCCTTCCCGGCGTCCTGGCGGGCGCGCCTGCTCGGCCTCGCGGCGGGCGCGGCGCTGATCCAGCTCGTCAACCTGGTGCGGGTGGTGGCGCTCTTCTTGACCGGCGCCTACCTGCCGCGCTTCTTCGACGCCTCCCATACGGTCGTCTGGCAGACGCTCGTCGTCCTCTGCGGCGTCCTGCTCTGGGTCCTCTGGGCCGACCGGGTTGCGCTCCGCCGGACCGCGCCCGGCTAGACCGCGCACCGGCGGCCGCCGCGCCGGTTGGGCGGTCCGCCTGCTGCGCAACGCCTTCCTCTGGCTGCTGCCGGTCTGGGCGGTCTGGACGCTCGCCGCACCCGGCTACAACCGGCTCCTGCTTGCCGCCGGCGAAGCGCTCCTCCACCTCGCCGAGAGCCCGAACGTGAGCGAGCTCCTGCCGCGCGCCGGCGGCCACGACGCCTACCTGGCGCGCCGCGACTTCCCGCCGGCGCGGACGCTGGTGCGCGGCTTCCGCGTCACCGACCTCCACTTCCATCTGGTGCTCCTCGGCGCGCTCTTCCTGGCGGTCCCCGGAGTGCCCTGGCGGGAGCGGCTGCGCAACCTGGGCTGGGGCGCGCTCGCCACCGCGGCCTTCGACCTGCTGCTCCTCCTCGTCTTCGTGCAGTCGGTCTACGCCGTTGGGCTCGGCGCCTGGAGCCTCGCCCACTACGGCCCCTTCGCGCGCAACGCCTGGGGGCTCGCCGAGCACCTGCTCGACCTGCCGCTCAAGCTGGCGCTGCCGTTCGCGCTGTGGGCGGGTTTCTACCTGCGGCTCCTGCTCGACCGCACCTAGCCCCAAAAACGAATCGGCCCCCTCGCGGGGGCCGACCGGAACACGCTCGGGCGCCCTACGGCGCTCAGGCGGCGATGCTGATCTTGCGCGGCCGCGCCTGCTCGGCCTTGGGCACGGTGACGGTCAGCACGCCGTCCTTGAACGTGGCCTCGACCTTCTCGGCGTCCACCTGGGTCGGCAGCGCGAAGGCGCGCGAGAAAGCGCCGTAGGAGCGCTCGATCCGGTGGTAGTTCTCCTTCTTCTCGTCGCGGTCGAACTTGCGCTCGCCGGCGATGCGGAGGACGTTGTTCTCGAGGGTGATGTCGAGGTCCTCGCGGCTCATGCCGGGGAGCTCGGCCTTGACCACGTAGGCGTCCTCGGTCTCGCTGACGTCGACCGGCGGCGCCCAGGTGCGGGTGCCGATGTCCTCGCCCTGATCCTGGTTGAAGAGGGTCTCGAACAGGCGGTAGAACGGCTCCCTCGTGGGCGGGGGGGTGGGGGTCCATCGGGACATCGAATTGCGCATCATGACTGTCTCCTTTCGCGGCGGGTTCTCTCGCCGCCAGACACAAGAATGATACTCCAAGGCTAAGATCATGTCAAGGCCAGGTCGGAATCTCAGTTTATTCTACGCAGATTCAAGGCGCCGGCGCCCGCGATAGGATCCCTTCTATGCCCTCCAAGCGCCTCGGGATCCTCACCGGCGGCGGCGACGCCCCCGGCCTCAACGCCGTGATCCGCGCCGTCGTCCGCACCGCCGAGCGAGTCTACGGCGCCGAGGTCGTGGGCGTGCTGGATGGCTTCGCCGGACTCATCGAGCGGCGCTTCCGCCCGCTCTGCGCCGCCGACGTCCGCCACCTGATCGGCCTCGGCGGGACGGTCCTCGGCACCACCAACCGCGCCAACCCCTTCGCCTACCCGCTGCCGGGCGGCGGCACCGCCGACCGCTCCGCCGAGGTGGTCGAGAACGTGCGCGCCGCCGGGCTCGACGCGCTGATCGTGATCGGCGGCGACGGCACGCTGGGGATCGCCGCCGAGCTGGGGAAGATGGGCGTCCAGGTCGTCGCGGTGCCCAAGACGATCGACAACGACCTCGCCGCCACCGACTACACCTTCGGCTTCTGGACCGCCATCGAGGTGGCGACCGACGCCCTCGACCGGCTGCGCGACACCGCCGAGAGTCATCACCGGGTGATGCTCCTCGAAGTCATGGGGCGGCACGCCGGCTGGATCGCGCTCCACGCGGGCCTGACTGGCGCGGCCGACGTCATCCTGATCCCCGAGATCCCCTATGCCCTGGAGCCGGTGGCGGCGGCGGTCGAGCGGTGCGGCAACCGCGGCCGCTCCTCCTCGATCGTCGTGGTGGCGGAAGGGGCGGTGCGCCGGGGCGGCGATGCCTGCGTCGCCGAAGTGGATGCGGTCACCGGCCAGGAGCGTCTCGGCGGGGCGGGCGAGCGGCTCAAGCGCGAGCTGGTCGCGCTCCTGCCGCCGTCGATCGAGGTGCGCGCCACCGTCCTCGGGCACCTCCAGCGCGGCGGCCGGCCGGTCCCCTTCGACCGCCTCCTCGCGACCCTCTTCGGCGAGCGGGCCGCGCACCTGGCGATGGAGGGGCAGTTCGGGCGGATGGTGCGGCTGCTCAACGGGCGGGTCGGCGACTGCGAGCTCGAGCAGGCGGTGCGGGCGGCGAAGACGGTCGACCCGCAGGGGGAGATGGTGCGCGCCGCCCGCGCGCTCGGGATCGCCTTCGGCGACGAGACCTGACGGCGCCGGCTACGCTCCGATCAGGTCCTCGAACTCCTCTGGCGCTGCGAACTGCTCGAGGTCGTCGTTGCCGCAGGCCGGGCAGATACACTCGGTGAGCTTCCCCGCCTCCCACTCGAAGACGTAGCAGGGGGTCTCGCAGTCGAGGCAGACGACGTAGTCGGGCTCGGCCATGGCCGGGGCTTAGTCTACGGCTCCTGGTCGATGCTGAGAACGCTCGCGGCGCTCGTTGCGGCGTAGAGGATGGACGGGTCCTCGGGATCCAGGAGCACTTTCCAGACAGGGAGCCCCCCGAGCCCCGGGGCGACCTCCGACCAGGTGCGGCCGTCATCGCGGCTCTTGAAGACACCCTCCCTCGCCGCGGCATAGAGGACCGCAGGGTCCGTCGGATCGAGCGCCAGGGAGAGCACGAAGGCGCCCGGTGGCAGTCCCGCGCTCGAAAGCTCCCAAGTGGCCCCGCCGTCGCCGCTCCGCCCCACCGCACCAGTGAAGCCGCCGTAGACGACCCCGGCCTGCGTCGGATCGACGACGAGCACGTCAGGAGCCACGGCGGGCGCGAGGAGCGCCCAGGAGGCGCCGCCGTCGAGGCTCTGGTAGAGGCTCCGGACGCCTCCCACGAGCGCTACCCCGTAGAGGTGCCCCCCAACGTGCGGGTCCACCGCGAGCACGGCAACCCCCCACGGGTCGATCGCGTCGCGCAGGCAGGTGGTCTCCGCCGGGGTGACCTTGAAGCTGGCGCAGGCACCCGGCAGCAGGCCGCAAGCGGCGATCGCAAAGCCACCGCTCACGTACACGGTACCGGCCTCGTGGGGATCGACGAGGATGCGTCCGGGGTACAGGCAGCCCAAGCCGACGGTTTGCCAGCGGCGCCCACCGTTGTCGCTGCGGGCGAAGCCGCCGAGGATCCCCGCGTACACGGTCAGCGGCTGCCGCGGGTCGACCTCGACGGGTCCCGTGAACCCGGAGCCCTCGAGGACGGGGTCGAGGTTGAGCCGCAGCCAATGCGCACCGCGGTCGGCGGTCTTGAACAGCCCCGCCTCGGGATCGCCCACGTAGAGCCGCGGCGGGGTCTGGTCGCCGACCGCCATGCCGATGACGACGAGCGCCGTCAGCCCCTGGTTCGACGGCTGCCAGGTGGCCCCGCGGTCAGTGCTGGAGAAAACCCCTTGGCCCAAAGCGGCGGCGAGGAGCCCGAAGCGGGTCGCCAGGAGGTCCCAGGCGAGGAGCCCTTCCAGCCCCGCGCGGGCCGGTCGCCAGGTAGCGCCGCCGTTGGCGCTCACGTAGACGCCGTCGAGCCCGGTCGCGGCATAGACGAGCCCGCCGGCGGGG
>DASWHY010000635.1:0-15360 GCA_036397955.1 Thermoanaerobaculia bacterium
TCTCTGGAGCGCCGGGCGCTCCGTCCGCTCTCCCTCGCAGCCCACCGTGCGAGGCGCCGGAGCCACCCCCGTGTTTGCCGGTAATACGCCCGTGTACCAGCACGCGAAGCGCGGACACCAAGGAGCGCCCGGCGCGGAGGAGAGCCCTGCGGGACCCCACACCGGAACGGCCGATCAAGCGCGGGTGGGCAGGGGGACTAAGAACGGCGCGGTTTACGCCGAGGGGTTCCGCCCAGCTCCTCGTGCAGCAGGAGGTGCCGGTAGCCGCGGTACCAGTAGACGAGGGGCGGGCCGAGGGGGTCGGGGGCGCCGCTGGCTTCTACCGAGCCGACGTAGATGGTGTGCGTCCCGGCGTGCAGCCGGCCGACGATCGTGCAGTCGAGCCACGCCAGCGCGTCTTCGAGGATGGGCGCCCCGGTCACCGCCGTCGTCCAGCTTCCCTGTTCGAAGCGGTCCTCGTCCTTGAGCCATGCGAAGCGGTTCGAGAGCTCCATCTGCTCCTGCCGCAGAACGTTCACCGCGAACACCGCCCCCTCCTCCTCGAGCATCGGCCAAGCCTTGTGCCGGTTGTCGATCACCACCGTCACCAGCGGCGGGTCGGCCGAGACCGAGGCGAAGGCCGAGACCGTCAGGCCGTGGACCCGGTCGCCGGCGCGGATCGTGGTGATCGTGACCCCGGCCGGGAAGCGGCAGAGAGCGTTGCGGAACTCCTCCGAGCTGATGGGCATCCGCGAATTCTATGCGGCGGCGAGACGCTCCGGTGGCCCTCCGCCATGGAGCAGCCGTCAGGCCTTGGCCTTGAGCAGCACGTCCACCCGGCGGTTGAGCTGGCGGCCGGACTCGGTGGCGTTGCTTGCCACCGGGTACCCTTCGCCGTACCCCTCGGCGACGATGCGCTGGCCGTCCACACCCTGCTGCGTCAGGTAGCGCTCGACCGCAGTGGCGCGGCGCTCGGAGAGGGCGTCGTTGTGCGCGTCGCTGCCGGTCGAGTCGGTGTGCCCCTGCACCACGACCGCCGTCTTCTTGTACTCGGTGAGCACGTCGGCGACCTGCTCGAGGGTGTCGCGGCCGGAGGAGTCGATGGTCGCCGAATCGACGGCGAAGAGGACGTCGGAGTCGAAGTGGACGAGGAGCGTCTCCTTGTCCACGCGCTCGACGGTGGTGCCCGGGATGCGGGCGATCTTCTCCTCCTGCGCGTCCATGTAGGCGCCGACGCCGGCGCCGACCCCGGCGCCGATCGCGGCGCCGACCAGGATCTCGTCGGCCTCGCGCTTGCCGGCGAGCACCGCGCCGGCGGCGCCGGCGGCGGCGCCGATGCCGGCGCCCTTGAGGGTCTTGTCGCGCTTGGTCATGTACGGCTCGTTGCGCCGGGTGCGCGGCGCGTCGTTGCCGCCGCCGGCGCAGGCGGCGAGGAGGGCGGCCGCGAGGAGGGCGGCCACCGAGGCGGTGAACGAGCGGGATCTCGTGGTGTTCTTCATGTGGTGTCTCCTTTTCGGTCGCCCCGGCCGGGAAAGGTCCCCCGCGCCGGCGCCAGAAGCCTGGTCTTCAAGGGCTGTGCCATTGTTCGCTAGAGTGGCGGCGCTGGAGCCCGGGAGGAACGCACTTTTGGCACGCTCCAAGATCCTGGATGCGCTCTCCCGCTGGCCGGTCGCCCGGCAGCTCCGCGACGGCGACTGGACAGCCCTCGCCGGCCCCGCCCGCTCCCCCCGCACCGAGGCCCTCGCCCCCCGCACCGAGCAAGCCGATCGGGTGGTGCGCTCGGTCTGCCCCTACTGCGCCGTCGGCTGCGGCCAGCTCGTCTACGTCCAGGACGAGCGCATCACCGACATCGAGGGGGACCCCGACTCGCCGATCTCCCGGGGGTGCCTCTGCCCCAAGGGGGCGGCCACTTTCCAGCTCGTCACCGGCTCGCACCGGGTGAAGACCGTCCTCTACAGAGGACCCTACGGGACCGCCTGGGAGGCCATCCCCCTGAAGCGGGCCATGGACATGGTCGCCGAGCGGGTCATGGCCGCGCGCGAGGCCACCTGGGAGGAGAGCCGCGCCGACGGCGCCCCCCTCCGCCGCACGATGGGCCTCGCCCACCTCGGCGGCGCCACCCTCGACGACGAAGAGAACTACCTGATCAAGAAGCTCTTCACCGCCCTGGGGATCGTCCAGATCGAGAACCAGGCCCGGATATGACACTCCGCCACGGTCCCCGGTCTGGGGACCTCCTTCGGGCGCGGCGGCGCCACCACCTTCCAGCAGGACCTCCAGAACGCGGACTGCATCGTGATCCAGGGGTCCAACATGGCGGAGTGCCACCCGGTGGGCTTCCGCTGGGTGATGGAGGCCAAGGCCCGCGGCGCCAAGGTCGTCCACGTCGATCCGCGCTTCACCCGCACTAGCGCGGTGGCCGATCTCCACGTGCCGCTGCGGGCGGGGAGCGACATCGCCTTCCTCGGCGGCCTGGTGCGCTACATCCTGGAGGAGGAGCGCTGGTTCCGCGACTACGTCATCCACTACACGAACGCGGCGACGCTGGTGTCCGAGGACTTCCGCGACACCGAGGAGCTGGACGGCTTGTTCAGCGGCTGGGACCCGGAGAGCGGCCAGTACGACCCCAGCTCCTGGGCCTATGAAGGCGGACAGCCTTCCGTCCCCGCGAGCCAGCGGGAGACCGCGACCGGCCAGCCCGGCCCCGAGCGGAGCAAGCACCGGAAGCCGGCGCGCACCGACCCGACCCTGCAGCACCCGCGCTGCGTCTTCCAGGTGCTGCGCCGCCACTTCGCGCGCTACACGCCGGCGATGGTCGAGGAGGTCTGCGGCGTGCCGCGCGCGCTCTTCCTCCGCGTCGCCGAGACGATCTGCGCCAACTCCGGCCGCGAGCGGACGACCGCCTTCTGCTACGCCGTCGGCTGGACCCAGCACACGGTCGGCGTGCAGTACATCCGCACCGCGGCGATCGTCCAGCTCCTGCTCGGCAACGTCGGGCGCCCCGGCGGCGGCATCCTCGCGCTGCGCGGCCACGCCTCGATCCAGGGCTCGACCGACATCCCGACCCTCTACAACCTCCTCCCCGGCTACCTGCCGATGCGCAAGGCGGCGGCGGACGGCGACCTCGCGGCGTACCTCGAGCACAACACCGCCGAGACCGGCTGGTGGCACGAGTTCCCGAAGTACGCGGTGTCGCTGCTCAAGGCCTGGTTCGGTGAGGCGGCGACGGCGGCCGACGACTACCTCTTCGACGCCCTGCCGGCGATCGACGGCGACCACTCGCACATGGCGACGGTGGCGGCGATGGCCGACGGCCGGGTCAAGGGCTACTTCGTGATGGGCGAGAACCCGACCGTCGGCTCGATGCACGGCGGCCTCCAGCGCGCCGCCCTGCGCAAGCTCGACTGGGTCGTGGTGCGCGACTTCGCGGTCACCGAGACCGCCGAGGACTTCTGGCGCGAGGCGCCGGCCGAGGTCGCGACGGAGGTCTTCTTCTTCCCCTGCGCCGCGCACACCGAGAAGGACGGCACCTTCACCAACACGCAGCGGCTCCTGCAGTGGCACCACAAGGCGATCGAGCCGCCGGGGGACTGCCGCAGCGAGCTGCACTTCATGCTCCACCTCGGGCGGCGGCTCAAGGCCCTCTACGCCGGCTCGACCGACCCCAAGGACCGCGCGCTCCAGGCGCTGACCTGGGACTACCGCACGACGGGCCCGCGGGAGGAGCCGGACGCCGAGGCGGTGCTGGCCGAGATCAACGGCTACCGCGTGCCGGATGGCGCGCCGGTCGCGGGCTTCACCGAGCTGGCCGCCGACGGCTCGACCGCCTGCGGCTGCTGGATCTATTCCGGCTGCTGCGCCGGCGGCGACAACGGCCCGGCGCGGCGGCGGCCGGCCGGCGAGCAGAGCTGGGTGGCACCCGACTGGGGGTGGGCCTGGCCGGCCAACCGGCGGCTCCTCTACAACCGCGCCTCGGCCGATCCCGAGGGGCGCCCCTGGTCAGAGCGCAAGCGCTACGTCTGGTGGGACGAGGCCGCCGGCCGCTGGACCGGGCACGACACGCCCGACTTCCCGGCCGACCGCGCGCCCTCCTACCGGCCGCCGCGGGGGGCGCGCGGCGTGGCGGCGATCGGCGGCGCCGACCCCTTCCTCATGCAGTCCGACGGCCGCGGCTGGCTCTTCGCGCCGAACGGGCTCCTCGACGGGCCCCTGCCCACCCACTACGAGCCGCAGGAATCGCCGATCGAGAATCCGCTCTACGCGCAGCAGCGCAACCCGGCGCGCCTCGAATGGCGGCGCCGCGACAACCCCTACCACCGCGCCGCGGGCGATCCGCGCTATCCCTACGTCCTCACCACCTACCGCCTCACCGAGCACCACACCGCCGGCGCTATGAGCCGCTGGCTCTCCTGGCTCGCCGAGCTGCAGCCGGAGCTCTTCTGCGAGGTCTCGCCCGAGCTGGCGGCCGAGCGGGGGCTCGCGCACGGCGGCTGGGCGACGATCTCGACCGCCCGCACCGCGATCGAGGCGCGGGTGCTGGTGACGCGGCGGCTGCCGGCGATCCGGCTCAAGGGGCGCGTCGTGCACCAGATCGGGCTCCCCTACCACTGGGGGAGCAAGGGGCGGGTGCGCGGCGACGTGGTCAACGAGCTGATCGGCTTCGTCGCCGACCCCAACGTCTCGATCCAGGAGTCGAAGGCGCTCACCGCCGACATCGCGCCGGGGCGGCGGAGCCGGAGCGCCTAGCCGTGGCCGTCGGCTTCTTCACCGACACGACCGTCTGCATCGGCTGCAAGGCCTGCGAAGTGGCCTGCAAGGAGTGGAACCAGCTCCCCGACGACGGCTTCCACTTCACCGGCATGTCCTACGACAACACCGCCGCTCTCGGCGCCTCCACCTGGCGGCACGTCTCGTTCGTCGAGCGCCCGGTGGCGCTCTCCGAGCAGCTCACCGGCTTGGGGCAGTTCTCGTGGCTGATGATGTCGGACGTCTGCAAGCACTGCCAGCGCGCCGGGTGCCTGGAGGCCTGCCCGACCGGCGCCATCCTGCGCACCGAGCACGACACGGTCTACGTCCAGCCCGACATCTGCAACGGCTGCGGCTACTGCGTCACCGCTTGCCCGTTCGGGGTGATCGACCGCCGCGAGGATGACGGCCGCGCCTGGAAATGCACGCTCTGCTACGACCGGCTCAAGGGGGACTTGACCCCCGCTTGCGCCAAGGCCTGCCCCACCGACTCGATCCAGTTCGGCGAGCTCGACGAGCTGCGCGAGCGGGCGGCGCGACGGCTGGCGGTGCTCCATGAGCGCGGCGTCGGCGAGGCCTGGCTCTACGGCGCCGACGCCGCGAGCCAGCCGGGGACCGGCGGCTTGAACGCTTTCTTCCTCCTCGTCGACCGGCCGGAGGTCTACAACCTGCCGCCGGAGCCGGTGGTGCCGACGCGGCGGGCCGGCGAGGCGTGGGGAGCGATGGCGCTCGCCGCACTCGGCATGGCGGCGGTCGCGCTCGCCGCCGTCCTCGTAGCGCCCGGAGCCGGCCCGCGAGCGGGCCGGGATGCCGGGCGTTCTTCTTCCGAATGAAGGATGCCGGCGACGACGGCCGCTACGTCGATCCCGAGCTCGGCCTGCTCCTCGGCGAAGGCGCCGCGCAGCGGATCGCGGCGGGCGAGGCGCGCGAGATCTGGCGCGACGTCGCCGCCAGCCTTCCGGCCCCCGGCGAGGGGCCCACCTACTACGACCGCCCGGTCCTCAAGGAGCCGGTCTGGATCTGGTCGGTGCCGGTGTACTTCTGGGCCGGCGGCACGATGGGGGCGGCGCTCGCGCTCGGCGGCGCGGCGCAGCTCGCCGGCGGCGAGGAGCTGCGGCCCCTCGTCCGCCGCTGCCGCTGGATCGGCGCCGTCGGCGGCGCGGCCAGCGCCGCGCTTCTGATCCACGACCTCGGCCGCCCCGAGCGCTTCCACCACATGCTGCGGGTCTTCCGCCCGACCTCGCCGATGAGCGTCGGCTCCTGGGTGCTCGCCGCGGCCTCGACCCTCGCCGGCGGCGCCGCCCTGCTCGGCCGGCGGCGGCGCGGCCTGCTGCGCGGCGCGGGCGACCTCGCCGGCCTCGGCGCCGCGCTCCTCGGCCTGCCGCTCGCCGGCTACACCGCGGTCCTCGTCGGCAACACCGCGGTGCCGGTCTGGCTCGCGGCGCGGCGGAGCCTGCCGTTCCTCTTCATCGCCTCGTCGATGTCGGGGGCGGCGTCGTTCTTCGACCTCGGGTCTCTCAAACCGCGTGAGGAGCGCGTGGTGCGCGCCTTCGGGATCGCCGGCAAGGCCGCCGAGCTGGCGGCGATGGCGGCAGTCGAGAGCGAGGCGGGGCGCGTCGAGCGCGTCGGGCGGCCGCTGCGCGAGGGGGTCTCCGGCGCTCTCTGGACCGCCGCCAAGGCGCTCACCGCCGCCAGCCTGGCGGCCACCCTCCTCCCCCGCCGCTCGCGGCGGGCGGCCCACGCCGCCGGCCTTCTCGGCACCGCCGGCGCCCTCGCCCTCCGCTTCGCCGTCTTCCACGCCGGCAAGGCCTCCAGCCGCGATCCCCGGGCGACTTTCCACCAGCAACGCGGCGGAGCCTGAGTCTCTTAGATTGCCGACTTGCGAAACTTCTACCCCCTGAGCGATACTAGGTTGTCTCGATCCGGTCCAGGCAGGACACCCTTGAGTTCAGAGCCGTCGAGGTAAGTTATAGACGGTCTTCTATTTACGGTCCGGCGGCGGCTTCCGTCGGCCCATCGGACGGAGAGGGAGAAAACCATGAAGCGTTCGCTTATCCGATCCTTGACAGCCCTGGCCGTGACGACCTTGCTTATGCTCGCACTCGCTCCCGCAGCAAACGCCGCCCCTTGGGGGCTAGCGGTCGAGAGCGGCTTCCGCGGCGCCGGTTGGTTCGAGAGCGCGCGGGAGTGGCTCCAGGGCCTCCTCGGCATCCCGTCGGCACCGGCGCCGAAGGCAAAGCAGAAGGCGGTGCAGCAGGGCAAGGGCGACGGAGACGACCCGGAAGCGCGGCCGAACGGCGACACTGGCTGTGTAGTCGATCCGACAGGCGCTCCTTGTACCAAGTAGCGGACGGCCTATCTGAGGCCGTCCGGTCTGAGCCGCGGGAGGTGCATAGTGGGTGACCATCCTTCTGCCGAAGAGTTCGAGAGCTTCTTCCGTGGCTCTGCCTTTCCGGACATCAACAAGAAGATCGTGCGCCACCTCCTGGCGACCTGCTCATCCTGCACGAGCTTCCTCGCCACGATCGGCTGGGACGGCGATCGCCGCGAGCGCCTCGTTTCTCTAGTCACCACCGATCCCGAAGACTCTCTCGCCGCAAATGAGGTCGAGAGCCCGTACAGCTATGACGAAGCCTTCGACCGCGCTACCAGGGCGTGTTTCGAGGAGCACAGGCCCTCGCTTCCGCGCCCGCTGCATTTGCTCCTGGACGACTTGCACGACGAGCTCGCAGCGGCCGACGACCTCCCGGTGGGAGTCGAGGACCGCGTTCCCGATCCCAAGGTCATTCGGTCGCTCATCGACCGTAGCCATGCGGTGCGCCATCAGGACCCGAAGAAGATGGTGTATTGGGCTCGAGTGGCCTCTCGGCTGGCCACCGACTGCGACGCGGCCGCCGCCGGAAGTGAAGCTCAGTTGTCAGATCTGCGAGCGCGGGCGCTTGGGCAGCTCGGCAACGCCTTGCGCGTGGCGGGCCGGTTGCGCGACTCCGAGCGGGCTCTCGCGGCAGCGGAGAGTAACGCGTCGACTGGAACCGGTGAACCCACTCTTCGCGCAGAGCTCCTAGGTTGGAAGGCTTCGCTCTTCACCTATCGACGTCGCTTTGGGGACGCGGTTGCTCTCCTGGACGAAGCAACACGCCTCTGCGAAGCGACCCAGAATCGGCCGCTCCTGGCGAGCTGCCTGCAGCGGAAGGCCATCGCGCTCGTCTTCTCGGGGGAACCCGATCAGGCGATTCGCATCCTGGACCGCGCGATCCCACTGGTCGATCCAGGAGACAAACGCGTGCTGTACGCGGCTTACCACAACTTGATCTACTGCTACGTCGAGGCAGACCGACTGCAGGAGGCCTTGGCCCTCTTCCCGCAAACGCGGAGCTTGAGCGAGGAGATCGGAGACGAGCTGCTCAATTTGCGCCTGATCTGGCAGGAAGGCAGAATCCTGAACGAGCTCGGGCTCCTCGAAGATGCCGAAGCCCAGTTCTCGCGCGCCCGCGATGGGTTCCTCGACCGAGATCTCGCCTACGAAGCCGCCGTCGTCTCCCTCGATCTCACCGCCGTCTACGTCAAGCTCGGCTTGCACGCCGAGGTCCGTCGCACGATCGCCGACATCCTGCCTATCTTCAGCAGCCTGCGCGTCAGCCGCGAGCTGCTCGCCTCGCTCATCCAGCTCCAGCAGGCCGAGGACCAGACCCAGGCCCTCCAGCTCATCCGCGCCCTCTCCCGCGAGCTCGTCGCCGGCCCCAAGCTGCCGCCGTCGGTTTAAGCCCTCATCTATCGAAACCGCAGGCTAGATCGCACTTCCCATCGCGCCGTGGATGCGCGCCCGCTGGCGTAGGCCAAGATCAGCCACCAGGGCGAGACCTTGCCGAAGTCGCCGCCCGCCTTGCCGGCGAAGTACATCGGGTAGAAGTGGGGCGCCTGCACCCGGAGACGCGAGGATCCCCATGAGCGATGTCGCGCAAGGGGCGCGTCGCCTCGTGAGAGTCGTGCGGCGTTGAAGAAGCGGCTCAACGGCCCGAGGGTCGCGCCGCGCGGCTTGGTGAACCCAGAGGATTTCGGCCTCAGGCCAAGTCTGGGGCCGCGAATGGCGCAGGTAGACGGGCGATTGGGACAGGTACAGCGACGAATGGGCTGGGTACGGCGGCGAATGGGCAGGGTACGGCGACGAATGGGCAGGGTACGCGGACGAATGGGCTAGGTATGGCGGCGAATGGGCCAGGTACGCGGCGTACCTATCCCATTCGTCCGCGTACCTGGCCCATTCGTCCGAAAAATTCGTCCATCCGCCAGCCACCCCGGGGATTCGCTCTGCGAAGCCCTCCGTTCGCCGTCCGAAGGCAGCGGATCTCCCGCCCGAGAAGCCCTACCGCCCCTCAAAGGGCTTGGATCGCCAGCCTACCGCCCCAATCTCCACCTCGTGCTGCTGCCCGAGCGCGAAACCTGCGGTTCCGAGCTATGCCCCGAGAGCCGTAGGTCCGGCACCCTGCTGCAGCCAAGGAACGGCAGACCCTGCCAAGCGGGCCCCGTTCTCCCGCGCCTGCGCGGGCACTCCGTCGCTGCTACCCGGGCCCGATGCCTCGAGGGGCCGCAGCGAAAGGATCGCCAACGACGACCCGACCACAGGGCCGGGCCTCTATGCGCCCGGCTGATCATTCTCACACTGAACCGGCCGGTCGTCGGCGACTACCCGGGCTTCTCGCAGACGGGCGTCATGCGTCGATGCCCTAGTTGCGAAGGGCCTCCTTCCGTCGCCGTAGACATCGCTGTACCAGATCGTACGCACGGCACGACCACGGTTATCCATCGACAGCCCCCAGAAGATGTCTGAGTCGAAGCTCGGAACCTGGGCTTCCGCCGCGAGCGCCCGGACTTCGGCTTGGGAGCGCCGGCGAGGCGCCCCTAAGTCCCCAGCTTCTCCCAGTCGCTGTCCGGCGCGTCCTGGGCGATGGCCAGGCCGCCGTCGGAGCCGACGAAGACCGGGTCCTTGACCACCCGCACCTTGCCGCCGCCGACTTCGGCGAGCGCGCGCTCGAGGCGCGGCCCGAGGCCGCGGACCAGCCCGGTGCCGCCCGAGAGGACCACGCTGTGGCGCACCCGCTCCTGATACTCGGGCTCGACGCGCGACAGCAGGTCGAGCATCGACTCGACGAGCGGCGGCAGGACCCCCTCGCAGGCCTGGCGCATCTCGGCGGTGATGTCGATCTGCGTCGGCTTGCCTTCCACCGGTACCGTCACCACCACCGGCGTCTTGACGTCGCCGACGAAGCTCGCCTCTTCCTTCCAGGCGCGCACCATGTGGATCGAGAAGCGGGCCTGCGGCTGCCGCTCGCGCAACAGGCGGAAGAGCTGCTCGTCGATCCAGTCGCCGGCCACGGTCAGCGTGCGCTGGTCGTCCTCGGTCGGCAGGCGGCCGTTCATGACGCAGAGGTCGGTCGTGCCGGCGCCGATGTCGATGATCATCGAGTGCAGCAGCGCCTCCATGCCGTAGGCCACGGCGAACGGCTCGGAGACGATGAGCAGGTTGTCCACCGCCCCCTGCAGCGCCTTGCGCACGTGCTGCTTGTTGACCCGCAGCGCCTCGGCCGGCACGCCGACGACCGCGCGCACCTTGGCGCCGTTGCGCGCCGCCGGGTCGACGCCGGCCAAGCCGAGGAGGTGGCGGAGGAGCTCGCGCACCGCCGCCTCGTCCTTCTCCGAGCCGTCCTTGATCAGCCCTGCCTCCAGCGGCCGGTGGAGGTCGAGCATGGTGCGGTTGTCGAGCGCCTCGCGGCCGATCAGCACCTGGCGCTTGAGCACCTTGCGGGCCACCATGTCGAGCGGCCAGCCGACGTAGCTGTCCACCACGTGGCGCTGGCCGTTGGAGGCGGAGATCGAGCTCCTCGAGGTGCCGAGGTCGATCCCCACGAGCACGACGTCGGGGCGGTCGGTCATCGCGGTCAGGTTCCTTTCTGGGCGGCGGCGGCGACGCCGGCGGCATAGGAGCGTACGCCGGCGGCGAGCGCCTCGGCGATCGCCTGCCGGTAGTCGGGGCTGGCGAGCAGGCGCGCCTCCTCCTCGTTCGAGAGGCAGGAGACCTCGGCCAGCACGGAGGGCATCTCGGTGGTGATGAGCACGATGAAGGGGGCGGCCTTGACGCCGCGGTCACGGAGCGCGGGGTTGGCCGGGGCGAGCGAGCGGACGAGCGCGCCCTGGAGCACCTCGGCGAGCCGCCGCGACTCCTCCTGGCGGACGTCGGTGTAGAGGCGCTCGAGGAGCGGCTTCAGGTCCGCCAGCGAGTAGCCGGAGTCGTGGTTCTCGGCGGCGGCGAGTCGGTTGACGCTGGGGTCGTCGCTGGCGCCGGCGTAGTAGGTCTCGACGCCGCGCGCCGCGCGGTCCTCGATCCAGTTGAGGTGGATCGAGAGGAACAGGTCGGCGCCGGCCTCGTTGGCGAGCCGCGCCCGCTCCTTGAGCGGCACCTCGCGGTCGCCGCGGCGGGTCAGGACGGGCTCGAAGGCGTCGGCCTCGAGGCGGCGCGCCAGGCGGCGGGCGATGTCGAGCGTCAGCTCCTTCTCGAGCGGCCCCTGCGTGGCGCGGGTGCCGAGGCTGGCGCCGCCGTGGCCGGGGTCGATCGCCACCCGCCGCACGGCGAGCGGGAAGACCGCGGGGTCGATCGGCCGCGGCGCGGGGAGGAGGGCGGCGGCGCGGGCGGCCGGCGGCGCGGCGAGCGCCGGCACGGCGGCGGCGAGGGTCGCCGCGGCAGCCGCCCGGGGGGCCTCCCGGCTGGTGCGGCCGCCGAGGAGCTGTGAGGAGCCGTAGAGCGCCACCGGCAGCAGGAGCACCACACCGAGGCGGAGCACCTCGCGCCCCAGCCAGCGCCGGCGGCGCCGCCGCGGCGGCAGGCCGTGGATCAGCTCGAGGTTCTCCTGCACGAGATCGCGGAGCAGACGGCGCTTGCGCCGGGCGGAGAGCGCGGGCAGACCCAACGGCACGACGGCGGCGGTTCCTCGGAAGTTGCTCGATTAAATACGGTTGCGGAGTGTACTACAGCTCGCGCCTCAGCCCCGACCCAAGCGCACGACAAGCGCACCGTCCACCTCGCGGACGGCGCGCACCACGACCCCCCGGTCGGCCAGGTCGAGCACCAGGTGGAGCTCGTCCTGCCCCGGCAGCACGTGGTGGCCGATGCGCACCTGCTTCAAGTGCGGCGAGCCGACCGCGAGGAGCGCGCGGCCGAAGGGGCGTTCGACGCCGCGGATGCGGATGACCTCGCGCGGCGCCGGGCCGTCGAGGCGGTCGCGGGCGTAGCCGCCGGCCGCGATCGGCGCGTCGCCGCGAATCGTCACCTCGGTCTCGCCGTCCACCTGCCGCCAGTCGATGCTGCGGATCGCGGTGAGGCGGGCCGCGGTCGCCGGCGCGGGCGCGGCGGGGGTCGGTGGGGCGGCGGCCGGCGCCGCGAGGGCCGGCGGGGCCGCGGCGGGAGCGGCGGCGGAAGCCGCGGCGGTGTCGTCGCCGGCGAGCGCCGGGAACGGCTCCGGGATGGCATCGTCCGAAGCGGCCGCCGCGGGCGCCGACGGTCCGGCCGTTGGCGGCGCCGGCGTCTCGGTGGCAGTGGTCGGGCTCGCCGCCGGCCCACGCTCGGGCGCAGCGGCGCCATCGCCGAGGAGCCCGAAGCGGCGCATCAGCGGCTCCTGGAAGGCGAAGGCGGCCACGCCCAGGGCGACGAGCGCGAGCGCCGCGGCGAGGGCGGCGATCCGCCGCGCGCTCCTCCGCTCGGGCGGAGGCTCGGCGGCTGCGTAGGCGGCGAGCGGCGCCGGCGGTGCGGGGAGAGGGGGCGGAGGCGCGGCGAGCGGTGGCGGCGCCGGCGCGATCACCGGCTCGACCGGCGCCCCGAAGGTCCGCGCCGCGAGGTCCGGCAGCGACAGGGACGCGAGCGCCGGGTCAACCTCCACCTCGCCAGCCTCGTCCGCGTCGTCCGGCTCGCTGCTCTCACTCTCCACGGCCGCCGCCGCGGGGCTGGTCTCCATCTCCGGCCCCTGCTCGACGTCGAAGGGAATGCCCCCCTCGTGGATGTACTCGTCCACCATCTTGTAGATCAGCTCGCGGCTCCCCTTCGACAGCCGCAGGAAGCGGATCCCCATGCCCGCCGGCTTGGCGGTGCCCTGGTCGTCGCTGCGGGTCCAGACCACCTCGCCGGTCCCCTTGATCAGCGGGTAGCCGTCGCCGAGCTGGAACTCGAAATCGAGGAGCGTCCCGACCGGCGAGGGGGCCTGCGTCTTGACGAACAGGCCTCCCGGCGAGACGTTGGAGGAGTACTCGCTGATGAAGCCCGAGAAGCGCTCGAAGCGGAGCTGCACCCGCGTCTCGAGCGGTACCCGGCGGGAGTCCCGCGAGGTGGCGTATTCCGTCATCAATGACTGCTCAATTGCAAGAGTGAAGAGAGTAGTGCCCCGGGCCGGGGGCAGTCAACAATCCAGGATCTCGCCAGCGTCAGGTCGTGCGGCGGCGCTCGCGCTTCAGGAACTCGGCGAGGTGGCGGGCGAGCTCAAGGGTGAGGGTCTCCTCCTCGGCGGCGTGCTGGAACATGAGGAGAGCGGCCATCGCCTCGCGGTGCACCTCGCGCGACTCGAAGACCGGCAGCAGCTCGGCGGCGAGCTGCTTGAGCTCGGCGGTGCACCCCTCCTGGGCGTAGAGCATGGCGAGGTCGAGCGAGACAAGCGCCGCGTCGTAGCCCATCCCGCGCTCGAAGAACTCCCTCTGCACCTCGCGGAACGACGCCTCCGCCGCGCCGAGCCGCCCGAGGCCGAAGGCGATGCGGCCTTCGGCCCAGGCGACGCGGACGAGGTCGAGGGGGTTGCGCTGGTCGAGCGCGACGCGGCGCAGCTCGGGGAGCGCTTCCTCGGCCCCTTCGTACCTGCCGGCGGCGATGAGCAACGCGACCAGATTCAGGTGGGAGCAGAAGATGAGGCGCGGCTCGCGGAGCGGATCGAGCAGGGGGCTGGCCTCGTGCAGGAACGCGATCGCGGGCTCGAACTCTCCCTGCTCTTCCAGCACTGAGGCCTTGTTGATGAGGGACCTGCCGACGCGGTGGAGATCGCCCAACTCGCGGAAGAAGTCGATGGCTTGATCGAGCAGGGCCACTGCCTCGCCGAACCGCCGCTGGCCGCGCCGGAGCGACGCTTTCAGGTCGTAGACCTCGGCGCGCACCTTGAGATTGCCTGTCGTGCTCGTCGCCAGGAAAGAATCGGAGCGCCGAAACGCCTCGTCGGCGCTCCACAGCTCCCCGAGCACCCGCCGCGCGTTACCCAGGTAGGCCCAGCACTTCGCCCGGAGGTCGCTCACCCAGTGCGGGTCGTAGGCTTCTCCAGGCAGGAGGTCTGCGATCCGAACGCCGAGCTCCGCGAAGGAGACGGCTTCGGCCGGGTCGGCCAGGGCAGCCTCCAAGCTTCGCTTCAAGAGAAGCTGACAGAGCCCCCACGTCTGTAGCTCGCCATCCTGGTCGATCCGCTCGAGCCGCTCTTCGAACGGCAGCTCGGCAAGGCGGGCGAGCTGCTCCGGAGCGCGCAACCCCTCGTTGACCGCAATCACTTCGTTCCAGTGCTCGACCTCCTGTTGCAGGCGCAGGATCTCTTCGTAGCGCTGGTGACAGCTGGGACAGTGGGCGAGGAAGTGAGGAATGACATGCCGCTGGAGATCCTCGTAGGGAAGATCTCCGGAAAGCCAGCTCGCGAGAGCCTCCAACGACAGATGCTCATCCCTCACTCGATTCCTCCTAGAGGTAACAGAAACGGGGCAACAGATGCCCTTCTAGATCATCTGTTTCCAAAGTCGGCGATTTCGTGACAGGCCCTAGCCGTTGGGATCTCCCGCCAACCCCTCCTGCTCCCAGGTTCCCGCCAGCCCCCTCCACACCCGCTCCACGACCTCCAGAAGCCAGGCGCGGGCCGGAGCGGTGATCCGACCCTCGTGGCGGTCGCGGCCGCGGCTCCAGGCGGCGGCGGGGGTGGTGGCGAGGGCGGCAAGCAGGACGAGGGCGGCGAACGTCCGGTTCCATCTCCTAGACATGGTCTCTCCTTCTTCCCGGGGGCGGTCCCGGGACCGCGCTAGTGCGGCACGGGCGGCCCCCAGAAACAAAGTTGACCCGCCTGGAACAAACGTGACACCTGTCTAGATAACTTTTCGTCTCTTCCGGCACCGCCGGTCTGGGCTCCTGCCCCCGGACCGGTGGGAGGCGTTGTGGTACAAAGAGCCGACCTTTTTCGCCCGGAGGGACGATGACGACCGCGCTGACGACCGCGCTGATGGAGACGACGAAGGCCCAGGAGCTGATCGCGCTCGAGGAGCGCTACGGCGCCCACAACTACCACCCCCTGGACGTGGTGGTGGCGCGCGCCGAGGGCTGCTGGGTGTGGGACGTGGAAGGCCGCAAATACCTCGACTTCCTGGCCGCCTACTCGGCGGTCAACCAAGGGCATTGCCACCCGCGGATCGTCGCGGCGCTGGTCGAGCAGGCGCAGAAGGTGACCCTCACTTCGCGCGCCTTCCGCAACGACCAGCTCGGCCCCTTCTACAAGGAGCTGTGCGAGCTGGCCGGCTTCGCCAAGGCGCTGCCCATGAACAGCGGGGCCGAGGCGGTCGAGACGGCGATCAAGGCCGCCC
>DASWHY010000636.1:0-3504 GCA_036397955.1 Thermoanaerobaculia bacterium
CCGCCGCGACCCCGACTCCCGCCGCCACCTGGTCTCCGCCTGGAACGTCGCGGAGCTCGAGGCGATGCGCCTGCCGCCCTGCCACGTCCTCTTCCAGTTCTGGGTCGGCGACGGCCGGCTCTCCTGCCAGCTCTACCAGCGCAGCGCCGATGTCTTCCTCGGGCTGCCCTTCAACATCGCCTCCTATGCGCTGCTGACGCGGATGGTGGCGCAGGCCTGCGGCCTCGCCCCCGGGGACCTGGTGCACACGCTCGGCGACGCCCACCTCTATCTCAACCACCTCGAGCAGGCGCACCTGCAGCTCGGGCGCGAGCCGCGGCCGCTGCCGGAGATGGCGCTGACGCCGGAGGTGCGCTCTCTCTTCGACTTCCGCTACGAGGACTTCACCCTGAGCGGCTACGACCCGCACCCGGTGATCAAGGCGCCGGTCGCCGTCTAGCGGACTGCGCGGCGCATGGAGATCGCGCTGATCGTCGCGATGGCGGCCAACCGGGTGATCGGCCGCGGCGGCGGCCTGCCGTGGCACCTGCCGCCCGACCTCAGGCGCTTCAAGCAGCTCACGCTGGGGCACTGGATGCTCATGGGGCGGCGGACCTGGGAGTCGATCGGACGCAAGCCGCTGCCGGAGCGGCCGACGATCGTGGTGACGCGCGATCCGGCGTACACCGCCGAGAAGGCGCACGTCGCGCGCTCGATCGAGGAGGGGCTGGCGCTGGCGGAGGCGGCGGGCGAGACGGAGCTCTTCGTGGCCGGCGGCGCGGCGATCTATCGAGCGACCCTCGACCGCGCCGACCGCATCCACCTGACGCTCCTCGAGCGCGACTTCGAGGGGGATACCTTCTTCCCGGAGCTCGACCCCGCGCGGTGGCGGTTGGTGTGGGAGGAGGCGCACCCGCCGGCCGGCACGCCGCCGGCGCCCTTCCGCTTCCAGGTCTGGGAGCCGGCGTGAGCCGGCCCGGACCGCGGTCGGCGCTGGCGCTCCTCCTCGCCGTCTTCTCCTGCGCCCCGGGGCGGGCGCCCTCGGCCTGGAGCCGCACCGACGAGGCGCGCATCTTCCTCATCGACCGCGACGACGGCGGCGTGGTCGGCCCGCGGATCGGCTGCGGCGACAGCGTCGTCGCGGTCGAGGTGGACCTCCCGGCGCCGCGGCCGGCGCTGCGCGGCGCGCTCGAAGCGCTGCTCGCGATCGACACCCCCTACCACCCCGCCACCGGCCTCTACAGCGCGCTCCACGCCTCGCCGCTCGAGATCCGGCGCGTGCAGAACCGGGACGGCCGGGTGCGCATCGACCTCGCCGGGTGGGTGGAGCTCCAGGAGCAGTGCGACGGCCCGCGCGTCCTCGAGCAGCTCACCCGCACCGCCGGGCAGTTCCCGGACGTGCGCGACGTCGAGATCTGGGTGGATGGCGTGCGGCTCGACTCAGTCCTGCGCCGCTGAGCGCGCCCGGAACCAGGCGGCGGTGCGGGCCAGGCCTGCGGCGAGAGGGAGCGGGGCGGGGAGGGCGAGCTCGCGGAGCAGGCGCAAGGGGTCGATGGAGGAGCGCTGCTGCTCGCCGGGCTTGGGCGGGCCGTGGACCGGCTCGAGCTCGCTCCCGACCGCGCGCGCCAGCTCGCGGTAGAGGTCGACGACCGAGGTCTCCACTCCCGTGCCCACGTTGTAGACCAGGAAGCCCGGGCGGCCGACCGTCGCAACGGTCGCGCGCACCACGTCGGAGACGTGGACGTAGTCGCGGGTCTGCAGCCCGTCGCCGTTGATCGTCGGCGGCTCGCCCGCCAGCAGCCGGTCGAGGAAAATCGCCACGACACCCGCTTCGCCGTGCGGGTTCTGCCGCTCGCCGTAGACGTTGCCGTAACGGAGGCAGGCCGCGTCGAGCCCATAGGCGGTGTGGTGGACGAAGAGGTAGCGCTCGAAGGCGAGCTTCGAGACGCCGTACGGCGAGAGCGGCCGCGTCGGGTGCTCCTCCGGCGCCGGAAAGGCGTCCTGCTCGCCGTAGATCGCGCCGCCGGTCGAGGCGAAGACGACTTGCCGCAACCGCCCGCCGCGCCGCACTCCGGCGAGCAGGTTGAGCCCGCCGAGCAGGTTGACCGAGGCGTCGAAGGCCGGGTCCTCGAGCGAGCGCCGGACGTCGGTCTGCGCCGCGGTGTGGACCAGCACGTCGTTCGCCGTCGCCAACTCGGCCGCCTGCGGCGAGCGCACGTCGAGGACATGCAGCTCGGCGCCGGCGGGGACGTTCTCGCGCCGCCCGCTCGACAGGTCGTCGATCACCGACACCCGGTGGCCGGCGGCGAGGAGGGCGTCGGCGAGGTGCGAGCCGATGAATCCGGCGCCGCCGCTCAAGGCCACGTCGAGGCGTGCGGAGGCGCTCACCGGGCCATCCTAGCGGGCCCCCCTCCGAACCGGCAAATCCCCCAGGACCAACGAGTTGACAGGCCGATGCGCCGTGCTACACTCCCCGCCGTTTCGGACCATTCATGATCAAGTCGGACATCGTCAATCACGTTGCCGAGGTGTCGGACGTGCCTCGCGTCAAGGCGGCGCAGGCCGTCGACACCATCATCGAGGCGATGAAGACCGCCCTCTGCGACGGCAAGCGGATCGAGCTGCGCGGCTTCGGCGTGTTCCAGGTCCGCGACCGCAAGAAGGGCGTCGGCCGCAATCCGAAGACCGGGGTCGAGGTGGCGATCACCCCCGGCAAGACGGTCCGCTTCAAGCCGGGCAAGGACCTCAAGAACCTCTGAGCCCGCCGCCCGACCCGCCTTCTCTAGACGCCGGACCGCCGCGCCCGCTGCGCATCGAGCTGCTGCCGCCGCCGGGCGCGCCCCTCGAGCCGCCGCCGGTCCGCCCGCGCTACGCCCTCGCGCTCCTGCTCTTCCTGCTGACCTTCTTCACCACGACGACGCTCGGCGCCGTCTTCCTGATCCAGACGCGCACCGACATCTTCTGGAGCCTCATGCCGTGGCTCAGCGGCAGCGGCATCCGCGCGGTGTGGAGCGACCCGGCGCTGCTCGGCTTGGGACTGCGGTTCTCGCTCGCGGTGCTGGGGATCCTGCTGGTCCACGAGCTGGGGCACTACCTGGCCTGCCGGCGCTACGGTCTCCCCGCCACCCTGCCCTACTTCCTGCCGGCGCCCTTCGGCATCGGCACGGTCGGCGCCTTCATCAAGATCCGCGCGCCGATCCGCAGCAAGCGCGAGCTCTTCGACGTCGGCGCCTCCGGCCCCTTCGCCGGCTTCCTCGCGCTCCTCCCCTTCCTCTTCCTGGGGCTCGCGCGCTCGCAGCCGGTGCCGCTTGCCGACGCCGTCGTCCCCGCCGGCGGCGCCGCGAC
This sequence comes from Thermoanaerobaculia bacterium, assembly GCA_036397955.1. GTDB lineage: Bacteria > Acidobacteriota > Thermoanaerobaculia > Multivoradales > UBA5704 > DASUNQ01. The sequence goes on from DASWHY010000636.1 coordinate 3,325, forward strand.
GATCCTGATCCCGGGGCGGAGCCTGGCCTTCGACCTCGTCGCGCGGCTCTTCCACGGCCCGCTGCCGGAGGGGACGGTGCTCGACCTCCACCCCTTCGCCCTCGCCGCCTGGTTCGGCCTCCTCGCCACCGCCATCAACCTGCTGCCCTTGGGCCAGCTCGACGGCGGGCACATCCTCTA
>DASWHY010000637.1:0-2578 GCA_036397955.1 Thermoanaerobaculia bacterium
GTTCCAGAACGAGGCGGGGCAGACCGTCACGTTCGACTGGTGGGAGAGCTACATCGCGGCCAGCGGCGTGCAGCGCGAGCAGGCGGGCTTCGCCGACGCCGAGGTCGTGTTCGTCGGCTACGGGATCACGGCGCCCGAGGAGGAGTGGGACGACTACGGCGGCGCCGACCTGGCGGGCAAGGTTCTCCTGATGCTCAACGACGATCCCGACTGGGACCCCGAGCTGTTCGGCGGCGAGCGCAAGCTCTACTACGGCCGCTGGACCTACAAGTACGAGAGCGCGGCGCGGCAGGGGGCGGCGGGGGCGATCATCATCCACACGACGCCCTCGGCCGGCTACCCCTGGCAGGTCGTCCAGACCTCCTGGAGCGGCGAGCAGTTCGAGCTCCCGGCCGAAGGGGAGCCGCGCGTCCAGGTCGCGGCCTGGGCGACCGAGGACGCGTCGCGGGCGCTCGCGAAGCTCGGCGGCAAGGACCTCGACGCGCTCCGCGAGCAGGCGCGCAGCCGCGACTTCCGGCCGGTGCCGCTCGGGGTGACGACCTCGCTCTCCTTCCCGAACAAGATCTCGCGCGTCCAGACCGCCAACGTCGGCGGGCTCCTGCGCGGCGGCGACGCGGCGCTGGCGGACGAGGTCGTCGTCTACAGCGCCCACCACGACCATCTGGGGATCGGCGAGCCGGACGCGTCGGGGGACCGCATCTACAACGGCGCCCTCGACAACGCCGCCGGCACGGCGCAGGTGCTGGCCATCGCCAAGGCTTTCAAGGCGCTGCCTGAGCCGCCGCGACGCTCGGTCCTCTTCCTCTTCGTGGCCGCCGAGGAGCAGGGCCTCCTGGGCTCCGAGTACTACGCCAAGCACCCGACCTTCCCGCCCGGGAAGCTCGCCGCCAACATCAACTACGACGGCGGCAACATCTGGGGGCGGGCGACCGAGGTGGCCTTCATCGGCTACGGCAAGTCGGACCTCGACAAGGTCGTCGAGCGCTATGCCGCGGGTCAGGACCGGACGGTCGTGGGCGACCAGTTCCCCGACCGCGGCTTCTACTACCGCTCCGACCAGTTCAACTTCGCCAAGATCGGCGTCCCCGCCGTCTACCTCGACACCGGCACCAAGTTCCGCGGCAAGCCCCCGGAGTGGGGCAAGCAGCAGATCGAGGCCTGGGAAGCGGTCCACTATCACCAGCCGAGCGACGAGCTGACCCCGGAATGGAGCTTCGACGGGATGGTCGAGGACACCATGCTCGGCTTCTTCGTCGGCCTCGACATCGCTCAGTCGGACAAGCTGCCGGCCTGGAACGCGGGCGACGAGTTCGAAGCGGCACGCAAGGCGGCGCTGGCGGCGGCTGGAAACTAAGGTCGCGGCTCAGGCGTCGGGCGGAGGCTCGGCGGGCGGCGCCTCGCCGAGGTCGGCCCAGCCGGCGTCCCAGAGCCGGCGGCTGAGGTCCGAGCGCAGCTCCGGGAGGTCGTGCCGCACCGCCGTGAGCGCTCGTTCGGCCTCCGCCGCCCGCCCCGCGGCCGCCATCGCCGCGGCCGCCCGCGCCGTGAACGCCACCCGGTCGTCGGCGCTGGCGGCGCTGCGGGCGGCGGCGAGGAAGGCCGCCGCCGCGGCACCGAGCTCTCCCAGCGCCTCGTACCGCCCGCCGAGCCAGCCCTGCAGCTCCATCGCCAGGAGGCGCACGGTGTCGCGGGGCACCCCGGCACCCGACTCCAGGTCCTCGACCATGGCCGCCGTCTCGCGGCCGAAGGCCGTGCAGCGCTCGAGGTTCGCGGCCTCGTGCTCACCGAGCAGGAAGAGAGTGTGCCCGAGCTTGAAGCGCAGCGCCGCCTGTTGGTAGCGGGAGCGGAAGTCTTCGCACTCCAGGCAGTCGTCGTGGGCGAGAGCGTAGGACGCCGCGGACTCCGGCAGCGCCCCGACCTCCTCGAAAGCGCGCTCGATGAGCAGCAAGGCGTCGCTCGTGGCCTGGCGGACCTCCGCGCGCGACACCCCCCGCGCGGCGAGGCGGCCGGCCGCGAGGGCGCGGAAGTACGAGGTGAGCCGCCGGCGCTCGTCCGCCGGGAGATCCAGGAGCAGGCCGCGGCCGGCCAGCTGCAGCCGCCCGAGGAGCGTGGCGCTGAGGATTCGTGCCGGGTCCCGATCGCTGTCGTCTTCCATCATCGTTCCTCTCCAGCGACATGAGACCCGGTGGGCGCTAGTTTGTTGAGAGACTACTGAATTGGCTAGTTGACGCCGTCAGCTGCGGCGACAGGCGGACCGCCGGGTCGCCGACGACGGTGTAGTTGCGCGCGTCGTTGCAGGCGGTCCACATCGCGGCGAGGGTCGTCTCGTCGGGCCCGCCCCCGTGGACCATGGCCGCCAGCTCGACGCTCAGGTCCGAGGACAGCTCGGCGTAGCGCTCGCCGAAGGGCTGCATCGCGGCACCGATCGGGTACCCCCGCAAGAGGCGGTCCAGGGCGTCCGCGAAGACCCCGGTCCGGTGCCCGGACTCCGGCCACTCGATCGAGCACTCCCAGGCCCGCTCGATGTGCCCGACGACAGCGAGCGCGCCGCCCCGCGGATGCCCCAGCAGGCGCTGCGGCA
>DASWHY010000638.1:0-1814 GCA_036397955.1 Thermoanaerobaculia bacterium
GGCTCTACGACCTCGGCGCCGACCCCGGCGAGCGGCGCGACCTCGCCGACGCCAACCCGGTGCGCCGCGCCTGGCTCTCGGCGCTCGTGCGCGGCGAGCTGCTGGCCGCCCGCGGCGGCCTACGGCCGGAGCGGGCGGCGCTCGACGAGGAGGCGCGGCGCGCCCTCGCCGCGCTCGGCTACCTGTGACGCGGGCGCTCCTCGCCGCCGCGCTCGTCGCCGCCGCGCTCGCCCGCTGCGGCCTGCCGGCCTGGCTCGCGCCGGAGCGGGCGGAGCCGGCGTCGCTCGTCGACTGGGTCTGGTCGGGGGCGGTGACGCCCGACGGCGCCGTCGTCAAGGCGAAGGTGGCGGCCGGGCGCAGCGTCCGCCTCCTGGTGAGCCCGCGCGAGGACCTCGCCGCCCCCATCGCCTCGCCGCCGGAGCGGCCCGACCCAGGGCAAGGCGACGTCGTCACCTTCCGCGTCACCGGCCTCCGCCCGGCCACCCTCTACCACTACGCCGTCGCCGCCGGCGACGAGATCGACTTCGCGCGCCGCGGCCGCTTCCGCACCTTCCCCGCCGGCCCCGCCTCCTTCACCGTCGCCTTCGCCTCCTGCGCCCGCACCGGCTCCGACAGCCGGGTGTGGGACGAGATCCGCGAGCTCGACCCGCTCTTCTTCCTCCACCTCGGCGATTTCCACTACGAGGACCTGGCGGCGAACGACCCGCTGGCCTACCGGCTGGCGTACGCCCAGGGGCTGACCGCGCCGCGCCAGGCGCGCCTCTACCGCTCGCTGCCGATCGCCTATGTCTGGGACGACCACGACTTCGGCGGCAACAACTCCGACCGCACCAGCCCCGGGCGGCGCGCCGTGCGCCGCGTCTACCAGGAGGTCGTGCCCCACTACCCGCTCGCCGCCGGCCGCGGCGACGTGCCGATCTATCAGAGCTTCCGCGTCGGGCGCCTGCGCTTCGTCGTCACCGACCTGCGCTCCGAGCGCTCGCCGCGCGGCGCCGCGGACGTCGCCGGCAAGACCGCGACGGGCGCGGCGCAGAAGGCGTGGTGGAAGCGCGAGCTCGTGGCGGCGCGCGACGCCGGCGAGCTGGTGGCCTGGGTGAGCACCAACGCCTGGATCGGCGGCGCCGACCGGCGCAACGACGGCTGGGGGGCGTACGCGACGGAGCGGCGCGAGCTGGCGGAGTTCCTCGCCGCCGAGCGCATCGACGACCTCTTCGTCCTCTCCGGCGACGCGCACATGCTGGCGATCGACGACGGCAGCCACAGCGGCTACGCGCCGGGCGGCGGTCCGGCCTTCCCCGTCGTCCACGCCGCCGCCCTCGACCGCCGCGGCTCGGTCAAGGGCGGGCCGTACAGCGAGGGCGTCCACCCCAACCGCACCGGCCGGCGCGGCTACGACGGGCAGTTCATGCTGATGACGGTGCGCGACGCCGGCGGCCGCGAGGTGTGCGTGGACTGGAGCGGCCGCCGCCTGCCGCACGACGGCGGCGCGCTCGCCGAGATGGTGCGCTGGGGCAAGTGCTTCGACCTGCCGCCGCCGCCGGTCCTGCCGTTGCTGCCGCCGCCGCTCAGCGCGCCGCCGGCTGATTGAGCGCCACGGCGGCGCGCTCGGCACCGCGGACTGAGAGGGCGCGGTTGGGCATGCGCAGGAGCGCCTCGGCGAAGCGGGCGGCGGCCTCGGCCGGGCGGCCGAGGTCGAGGAGCGTCTCGCCGAGCAGCTCGGCGGCCGGCTTGACCGGCTCCGGCGGGCCCATCGGCGGCGGCATCTCGGCCTCCAGCGCCGCGGCCTCGGCGAGGAGCGCCAGCCCCTCCTCGAC